>NZ_BAAHFQ010000197.1:0-4912 GCF_054681715.1 Deferrisoma sp. | reverse complement strand
TGCACGATGGTCCGGTCCTCCTCGCGGTGGAGCCGCACCAGGAGCTCGGCGATGCCGAGCCGGTGACGAATGTCCAGGTGGCTGGTGGCCTCGTCCAGCAGCAGGATCGGGGTCTCCTGGGCGAGCGCCCGGGCCAGCACCACCCGCTGGAGCTCCCCCCCGCTCAGCCGGGTGACGGGCCGGCGGGCGAGGTGCAGGGTATCGGTCATCGCCAGGGCCCTGTCCACCGCGGCCCGGTCGCCTCGTCGCCGCCCTCCGATCCCCGGGGCGCGGGCGAAGCGGCCCATGGCCACGAACTCCCACGCCGTGTACGGAAACGGTGCGGCCGTGGCCTGGGGCACCACGGCGATCCAGCGGGCCAGATCCCGCCGCCGGTACCGGTGCACGGGCCGTCCGTCGAGCCGCACCCGCCCCGCTTCCGGCACGAGCGCCCCGCGCATCAGGCGCAGCAGGGTGGACTTGCCGCACCCGTTGGGGCCCAGTACGCCCAGGATCTCGCCCCGCCGCACCTCCAGGCTCAACCCGCGGAGCACCGGCGGGCCGTTCCCGAACCGGAACGTGAGCTCCCCGATCCGGATCACGCCCCCCCCTCCTTCTGGCGCAGCAGGTACAGGAAGAACGGTGCGCCCACCAGGGCCGTAACCACGCCCACCGGGATCTCGGCCGGCGCGAGCACCGTGCGGGCCACGGCGTCGGCCCCGAGCAGGAACGCGGAGCCCAGAAGCGTGGAGGCGGGCAGGAGCCGCCGGTGCCCCGGGCCCCACACCAGACGCACGGCGTGGGGCACCACCAACCCCACGAACCCCACCAGTCCGGCCAAGGCCACGGCCGCGGCGGTGAGCCCCCCGGCCGCTCCGAGCAGCAGCAACCGCGCCCGTCCCACGTCCAGGCCCAGATCGGCCGCGGTCTCCTCCCCCTGGGTCAGCAGGTCCAGGGCCGGGGCCTGGAGCCACAGGACCAGGAAGGCGGCTCCGGCCCACAGCCCTGCCGCCGGAAGCCACCCGGGCGAGGCCCCCGAGAGGTCCCCGGCCAGCCAGAAGATCGCGGTACGCACGGGGTCGGACGGCGCGGTCCAGAGCAGCAACAGGAGCAGGGCCGAGCAGAAGCTGCCCACCATCACGCCCGACAGGATCAGGGTGTGGGGCGAGCCCCGGTGGGCCCGGGCCACCACGTACACGAACCCAAGCGCCCCTGCCGCGCCCAGGAACGCCGCCGCGGGCACGGCCAGGGGCGAGGCCAGGCCCAGGGACAGCGCGGCCACGGCCCCCAGGGCCGCGCCTCCGGACACCCCCAGGATGTACGGGTCGGCCAGGGGGTTGCGCAACAGCCCCTGGAACGCCCCGCCGGCCGCGCCCAGCCCCGCTCCTACCAGGGCGGCCAGGGCCGCCCTGGGCAGCCGCACCCGGAGCACGATCGCGGCGTGGGTGGGGTCGGCGCGGCCGTTGCCCAGCAGGATGCCGGCGATCTCCCCCCACGGGAGCCGGAGCGACCCGGCCCACAGGGAGAACCCGAAGGCGAGAAGGAGCATCACGGTGAGCACCACGCCCCAGTGCCACCGTGGTGGAGCCCTCACGGGCTTTCCTCCGGGAACGCACCCGGGTGGATGGCGCGGGCCAGGGCCCGTAAGCCCCGGGCGAGCCGCAGCCCGGGGCGGTGGATCCAATCGGCCGGGATCTCGACCACCCGGCCGGCGGCCACGGCCTTGAGCTCGGGCCACCGGTCGAACAGCCGGCCGGGGGCGGGCTGGCCCGGATGGGGCGACACCACTACCACGTCCGGGTCGGCCGCCAGCAGGGACTCGGGGCCCCACGTGGGATACCGCGACGGTCCGGCGGGCACCACGTTGCGGCCCCCGGCCGTTTCGATGAGGTCGTGGGCCAGGGTGCCGGGGCCGGCCACCACCAGGGGCTCGACCATGACGCACAAGAGCACGCCGGGCCGGGGAAGATCCCGCACCCGGCTGCGGACCCCCGCCGTGGCGCGCTCCAGGTCGGCCGCGAGCCGCTCGCCCGCCCGGGCAGCCCCCACCACCCGGCCGAGCCGCCGGAGCATCGCCGCGGTGCCGGAGAGGCTCCGGGGATACACCACGTACACCGGGATCCCCAGGCCCGCGAGCCGATCGATCAGCACGGGCGGGGTGGCGTCGGCCGACGCCAGCACCAGATCGGACGCCAGGGCCACGACGGCCTCCAGGCTGGCGTCTGCGTAGCCGCCCACCTTGGGCTTGGATCGGGCCTCGGCCGGAAAGGTGCAGAACCGGGTGACCCCGGCCACCCGGTCCTGCACGCCCAAGGCGTAGAGCACCTCGGTCACGCTGGGCACGAGCGAAACGATCCTCTGGGGCCGGTCCGGCACCTCGACCCGGCGGCCGAGCGCGTCGGTCCACACGGCCGCGTGGGCGGCGGGCGAGCCCAGCGCGAGCGCCAGGGCGAGGACGCGAACTCTCCGGCCAAGGGTCCGACAGCTCAACGGAAGTCCCTCTCCTATGCTCTGGCCGCCCCCGCGGGGGGGCGGCCGGGGGATGGGCCGATCAGAACACCGCGATGGCGTTGGGCGGCAGGCCGACGTCCACCGGGCTGCCCGCCACCTCCTGGTCGGTGGCGGTGTCATAGATGCGAACGCCCGGGCTGGTGGTGTCCCGCTCGGGCGCCAGGAGCCGACCCCGTCCGTCCAGGGCAAGGCTCGGGATGAAGGCGCCGGACAGACCCAACGTGCCCCGTTTCTGCCACGATCCGCCGATCCTCTCCACCACGGCCACGTCGTTGGCCCACGAGGGGTCGGTGACCACCACGTAGGCCTTGGAGCCCCCCGCCACGGCGAGGGCTCCCACGTCGCCGCCCAGGTCCCCCTCGGTCACGAGGAACCCTTCGGCCTCGTACGTGGCCGGGTCCACCGTCTCCAGCCCCCCGTCCTGGGCGCCGTAGCTCCCGGTCTCCGAGACCACGATCTTGCCAAGGGTCTCGTCGTAGACCATGAACTGCGGGTTCGTGCCGGTCAGCACGATCGGGTCCGTCGTGCCGGGCGTGGAGGGGTCCACGTCGACGATTTGGTCCGTGGCCGTGTCGATCACCACCAGGTACGATGCTTCGGTGGGCGCGAACCAGTTGCCCCGATCCAGCCTCTGCAGGGCCACAAACAGCTCCCCGCCCACGATCGCCATGGCCGAGGCCTCCGGAAGGCCATCGGCGTCGGCAAACCCGCTTAGGTCCACCCGGCCGACCTCCTGGCCGGTGGCCGGGTTCACGATCAGGAGGTAGTCGGCGCCGTACAGGCTCACGTAGGACTTGGCGTCGCTCGCAAACGCCATGGCGTGGGGGTTCGTGCCGTTGCCGGTGCTGAACTGGGCAACCGGAACGGTCAGATCCGGCGGATCCAGCACCGTGATGTTGTCGAACCCCATCCGGTTGATCACGTAGATCCTGCCTCCGTAGGCCGTGACGGCGTTGTCGCTCTCCACGATGCCGTTTCCTTGGAACGTTTTGGCCGCGAGGGTGTCGAGGTCGATCGTGGCGTACCCCCCGGTGGTGTAGTCGGTGGTGGTCACGAACACCGAGCCGGGCAGGGCCGGGGCCGCGGCGTCCGAGTCGCCGGAGCTTCCGCCACAGCCGGCCAGCAGCAGGCAGGCCGCGGCCAGGAACATCGCAGAGCATTGGATGGTGTACCCCATGGTCTTCTCCTCCTTCTTGGGGGGACGGGGTCAGAGTTGGCCAGAGACCGTGACGTAGTAGCTGCGGCCGGGCAGCGGGAACCCGAGGGCGTCCGACACCCGCTCGTCGGTGAGGTTCTTGGCCTCGAACGTGATCGTCAGGTTCCGGCCGGGTTGCACCGACAGCCCCAGGCTGTGGATGCGGCGGATATCCGCCCTCTCGAAATTGGCCGCGTCCAGGTAGTTGCCGGAGGTCCACGAGAACTCGTGGAACGCTTTCAGCCCCAGGGGTAGGAGCAGTTCGAGCCGGTTGAACAGCTCGTGCTCGGGCCGGCCCGGGAGCTGGTTGCCCCGGTAGTACGGGATGTCGCTGGTGTTCTCGGTGTGCTGGAACGTGTAGTTGCCCGTCACCACCAAGGAGGGTTGAGCCACCTCGAGGCTCCAGGCGGTTTCCACGCCCCACACCCAGGCGCTCGACACGTTCGTGGCCCGCACGGTGCGCTGGGAGGTCTGTTCGAACAGGATCAGGTCGTCGGTGCGGCTCTGGAAATAGGCGGCCTCCAGATGCACCCGGCCGGCCGGCCAAACCGGATCCAGCGAAACCCCCAGGTCCCAGTTGACCCCGCGCTCGGGCACCAACTCGGGGTTGCCGATCACGGTGCCCCGATCCCCGAACAGCTCGGTCAAGGTGGGGAACCGGTAGGCCCGGGCCATGTTGGCCCGGACCTTGATCCAGGGGCGGGGTTGGGAGGAGAGCCCCACCCGGTAGGTCCAGTACCCCCGGTCGTCCGGGGAGGGGAGTTCCTTCCAGGAGAACGGCGACCGGCCGCCGAACTCGTGGTCGAGGAAGGTGTAGAGCACCTGGGGCACCAGCACGAGGCGGTCGTCCAGGAGATACACCTCGTCCTCGACCCCGGCCTGGTACGTGGTGCGCTCCTGGGTGTCGCCCTGGGACGGCTCGGCGAGTTCGTCCCGGGACCCGGCCCGCTCGTTTCGGTAGGCCCCTAAAAAGGACAGCACATGGGCCTCGCCCCAGTACCAGGTGAGGATCCCCTCCCCGCCCCAGGCCGCGGTCTCGTTCACATTGTCCTGACGCCCCACCCCGATCTCGCCCAGCGGGTCCAGGAAGGCGGTGGTCTCATCGATCCGGTGCAGGAACAGCTCCGCGCCCAGGTTCTCGGAGAGGAAGGCATCCCGCACGGCCCGCACCGACAGCACGTTGCGATAGGTGCGAAGGCGCGCCGTGTCCGATTGGTTTGAGCCGAT
>NZ_BAAHFQ010000196.1:0-4958 GCF_054681715.1 Deferrisoma sp. | reverse complement strand
GTACCTGATCCTCGGCCAGCTCCCCGAGGCCCGCAAGGTGGCGTTGGACCTCTACGAGGAGGACCCCGAGGACCTCTTCCTCCTGGAGCAGCTCGCGGCCATCGCCCAGGCCCGGGGCGACCGCAAAGAGCTGGCCGACGCGTACCGGGCTATGGCCAAGGTGTACGGCCGGCGGGGCATCGAGGACAAGGAGGCCCTCTACTACCGCAAGGTGCTCGAGATCGCGCCCGACGACGCCGAGGCCCGGCTCGCCCTGGGCGAGGTGCTGGAGATGCCCCCGCCCACCGGGGAGGCCGAGGCGTGGGAGGGCGGCCCGGCGATCGCCGAGGAGGAGCCCGGGGCCGAGGGCCCGGACCCCCTCGAGGGCGAGATCCTGGAGGTGGAGCTCTACCTCAAGTACGGCATGGACGAGCAGGCGGCCGAGAAGCTCCGGTTCCTGGTGGACCGGGCTCCGGCCCGGATCGATCTCCGGCGAAAGCTCCGGGACGCCTACGAGCGGCGGGGCGACCGGGAGGGGTGGGTGCGGGAACAGCTCCAGATCGCGGAGCTCCTCTTGCAGGAACGCCGGGAGAACGAGGCCCTGCGGGCCTACCAGTCGGTGCTCGAGGTGGACCCCCAGAACGCGGAGGCGCGAAAGGCCATCCAGTATCTGAAGCCGGGCTCCGTGGAGGGGGCGGGCCCGGCCGTGGAGATCGAACTCGACGCCTCGGCCATCGAGTTCGTGGAGGGAGAAGCCGGGGAGCAGGTGGTGCGCCGGGGCACCCGGGAGGCCACGGCCGAGGCCTCCGACGCCCTTCGGGAGGGCCTTGCCGAGGCCGAGTTCCTGGAGGCCCAGGGCCGAAAAGACGAGGCCGTGCAGACGCTTTTGCGGCTCAAGGACCGGTTCCCGGGGTCGCCCCACGTGCTCGCCCGCCTCGAGGCCCTGGGCTGGTCCCCCCAGGCCGAGGAGGACGACGGGTTCGTGGACCTCCAGTCCGAGGTGCTCGACGATTCGGGGCTTCGTTTCGAGGGGTTCGAGGACTTCGAGGTCTCGGAGCTCGACGACATCGTCACCGAGTTCAAAGCCGGCATCGCCGAGAAGCTCGAGGAGGGGGACTTCGACACCCACTACCACCTCGGCACGGCGTACCGGGAGATGGGCCTCGTCGAGGAGGCCCTCGAGGAGTTCCGGATCGCGGCCCGGTCGCCCGAGAGGGCCCGGGAGGCCTACGCGGCCATGGCGAGCCTCTACCGCGAGCAGGGCAACCGGGCCGACGCCCGGTCGGCCCTAAAAATGGCCCTGGCCGTGCCCTCGAACGCCCCCGAGGACCGGGCGGCGATCCTCTACGAGTTGGGGGACCTCTCGGAGGAGGAGGGCGACCTGGAGGGGGCGCTCCGGCACTTCGAGAGGGCCGAGGCCGAGGCCCCGGGGTTCCGGGACGTGGCCTCGCGGCTCCGGAAGCTGCGGGCCGTGCGGGCCGGGGAGTAGGCCGTGTGGCGAGGACTGGGGCTTAGCCGCGACCCCTTTGCTGCGGTGGCCGACGGCGGCCTGTTCTGGGAAACCCCGGAACGCGAGGCTGTGCGGCGAAGCGCCGTAGAGACGCTCCGAAACGGCCGGCCGGTGGCCGTCACGGGCCCCGGGGGGAGCGGCCGCGACACCCTGGTGGCGAGCATCGCGGACGATGCCCTGGCCCGGGGAATGCCGGTGCTGTGGGTGCCACTGGGGGAGGAGCCGTTCCTCTTGGCCGCGCTCGAAGGGGCTGGGGCCGCTCCCGCGGAGGAAGGGGACCCAGATCGGGTGGCTCTCCTGTGCGAGGTAATTCTGGACCGGTTCCAGGAAGCGGGGCCCGTGGTGGTGGCCGTGGAGGGTACGCCAGACGCCGAGGACCTGGCCGAGTTGGCGTTCTTGGCCGGGCTTCGGGTGGCCGGCCATCCCGTGGCCCTGCCCCTCTGGGTCCACGAAGGCCCCGTGACGGACTGGGCCGGGGAGGCGCCGCTGCCGGCGGTTTCCCGGGAGGACCTGCGGGAGTTCCTGTTCCATCGCCTCGCCGCCTGCGGCGGACCGGATCTGCTCCCCCCGTCGGTGCTCGAAGATCTCGCGGCGCGAGCCCGGGGACTGGGCAGCGCCCTGGCCCTGGCCCGCCGGGAGCTCCGGCGCCTGGCCTTTCGGGGCGCGGCCTGCGAGGGGGCCGGGTCGGGCGCGGAAGCCGTGTTGCCGGCCGACGCCCTCGACGAGGTCGAGGACCTTCTCTCGGCCCTCGGTCCCGACGACGCCGGGCCGTGAGGGCCGGTACCTTCGCGTTTTGACTCCCCCCGTTCCGGGTGCTAGCATGACCGGTCCGGTGGAGTCCGGGGCTTTCGGGCCGCCGACTCCGGCCGCCGGCCGACCCATCCCGCCCGCCGAGACGACCCCCGTAGCGTAAGCCATCCTCCTCAGAGCCCCGCCGCCCGCGCGGCGGGTGGAGCCGAATCATGTTCCAAGCCGTACTGACGAAGATCTTCGGAAGCAAGAACGACCGCGAGCTCAAGCGCATCCGGCCCGTCGTGGAGCGGATCAACGAGCTCGAGCCCCGGTTCCAGGCCCTGAGCGACGACGAGCTCAAGGCCATGACCCCGCGGTTCAAGGAGCGGCTCGCGGCGGGGGAACCGCTCGACGACCTCCTGCCCGAGGCGTTCGCCACGGTGCGCGAGGCGGCCCGCCGGGTTCTCGGCATGCGCCATTTCGACGTGCAGCTCATCGGCGGCGTCGTGCTCCACGAGGGCAAGATCGCCGAGATGAAAACGGGCGAGGGAAAAACCCTGGTGGCCACCCTGCCGGTGTACCTGAACGCCCTCACGGGCCGGGGGGTGCACGTGGTCACGGTGAACGACTACCTGGCCCGCCGTGACGCCGAGTGGATGGGCGAGGTGTACCGGTTCCTGGGCATGACCGTCGGCGTCATCGTCCATGGGCTCAACGACCAAGAGCGCCGCGAGGCCTACGCCGCCGACATCACTTACGGCACGAACAACGAGTTCGGGTTCGACTACCTCAGGGATAACATGAAGTTCCGGCTGGAGGACTACGTCCAGCGGGAGTTCCACTACGCCATCGTGGACGAGGTGGACTCGATCCTGATCGACGAGGCCCGCACGCCGCTGATCATCTCGGGCCCCTCGGAGGATTCCACCGAGAAGTACTACGTGATCGACAAGATCATTCCCCATCTGCGCCGGTCCCAGGCCGAGGACGGCTCCGACGGCGACTACACCGTGGACGAGAAGCTCAAGCAGGTGATCCTGACCGAGCAGGGCGTGAGCAAAGTGGAGAAGCTCCTGGGCATCGAGAACCTCTACGACCCCAGGGAGATCGAGACCCTCCACCACGTGAACCAGGCCCTCCGGGCTCACGTGCTCTTCAAGCGCGACGTGGACTACGTGGTCAAGGACGGCAAGGTCATCATCGTCGACGAGTTCACCGGCCGGCTCATGCCGGGCCGGCGGTGGAGCGACGGGCTCCACCAGGCCATCGAGGCCAAGGAGGGGGTGAAGATCGAGAGCGAGAACCAGACGCTCGCCACGGTCACCTTCCAGAACTATTTCCGGATGTACGAGAAGCTGGCCGGCATGACCGGTACGGCCGACACCGAGGCCGTGGAGTTCAAGCAGATCTACGACCTCGACGTGGTGGTCATCCCCACGAACAAGCCGATGATTCGCCAGGACCACGGCGACGTGGTGTACCGGACCAAGAAGGAGAAGTTCGAGGCCGTGGTGGCCGAGATCGAGGAGTGCCACAGGCGGGGCCAGCCCGTTCTGGTGGGCACCATCTCCATCGAGGACTCCGAAAAGCTCTCCCGGATGCTCAAGCGCCGGGGGGTGCCGCACCACGTGCTCAACGCCAAGTACCACGAGAAGGAGGCCGAGATCGTGGCCCAGGCCGGCCGCAAGGGCGCGGTCACCATCTCCACGAACATGGCGGGCCGGGGCACCGATATCATGCTGGGCGGGAACCCGGTGTTCCTGGCCCGGGCCGAGGCCGATCCCCACGAGGACCCCGAGGGCTACGAGGCGGCGCTGGCCAAATACAAGGAGATCTGCGCCAAGGAGAAGGAGGAGGTGATCGCCCTGGGGGGCCTCCATATCATCGGCACCGAGCGCCACGAAAGCCGGCGGATCGACAACCAGCTCCGGGGCCGGTCGGGCCGGCAGGGCGACCCGGGCTCCAGCCGATTCTACGTAAGCCTCGAGGACGATCTCATGCGGATCTTCGGGTCCGAGCGGATCTCGGGGCTCCTCACCAAGCTGGGGCTCCAGGAGGGCGAGGACATCCAGCACCCCTGGATCACCAAGGCCATCGAGAACGCCCAGAAGAAGGTCGAGGCCCACAACTTCGACATCCGAAAGCACCTCCTCGAGTACGACGACGTGATGAACAAGCAGCGGGAGGCCATCTACCGCTGGCGCCGCGAGGTGCTCGGGGCCGAGGACCTGACCGACGAGATCAAGGAGATGGCCGCCGGCGTGGCCGAGGGGCTCGTGGCCGACCGGTGCCCGGCCGACGAGCCGCCCGAGAAGTGGGACCTCCAAGGGCTGCGGGAGCTCCTGTTCAAGCAGTTCCACATTCAGCTCGAGGCCTCCGACGACGAACTGCGGGCGCTGAAGGACAAGCTCTCCGACCACGTGGTGGAGCGGGTTCTCGCCCGGTACGACCAGAAGCTCGAGGAGTTCGGCCCCGAGATGGCGGCGCGGCTCCAGAAGTACGTGCTCCTCCAGTCCATCGACACCCACTGGAAGGACCACCTCCTGAGCATGGACCATCTCAAGGAGGGCGTGGGGCTCCGGGGGTACGCCCAGGAGAACCCGCTGGTGGTCTACAAGAAGGAGGGCTACGAGCTCTTCATGTCGATGCGCGACCGGATCGAGGAGGACGTGCTCCAGAAGCTCTTCCTGATCCAGATCGTGCGCGAGGAGGAGGCCCGGGAGCTCGAACAGCCCTC
>NZ_BAAHFQ010000195.1:0-4968 GCF_054681715.1 Deferrisoma sp. | reverse complement strand
CGTCGTAGAGCACGGTCTGGCCGGTCCGCGGCAGGTCCGCCTGTTCCAGCAGGCTCCAGATCTCGTCCTCGGAGGCGCCGTCGAACACCGGGCTCTCCATGTACACCCCCTCCCGGGCCGCCTGGCGGGCCATGTCGAGGATCACCTCGTCGGAGGCCCGGTCGAGGAGTTCCTGGCTCTCGGGTTCGGGGTAAAGCTCCTTGAGGCGCTTGCGCAGGGCCTTGGGGGAGTACTTGGTGTCCAGTACCTTATGGATCTGCTCCCCGAGCCCCCGGGCGGCCCACCCCAGGTGGGTCTCGAGCACCTGCCCCACGTTCATCCGGGAGGGCACGCCCAGGGGGTTCAAGATGATGTCCACGGGGGTGCCGTCCTTGAGGTACGGCATATCCTCCACCGGCACGATCGTCGAGATGACGCCCTTGTTCCCGTGCCGGCCCGCCATCTTGTCCCCCACCGACAGGCGCCGTTTGATCGCGACGTACACCTTGACCATCTTGATGACGCCCGGCGGCAGGTCATCCCCCTCCTCCAGGCGCGACACCCGCTCCTCGAACCGCTTGCGGGCCTCGGCCACCTGCTGGTCGAGCTTCTCCATCAGGTCGAAGATCCGCTCCTCTTTCTCGGGGGCATCCACGAGGGGAAGTTCGCCCCACGCGTCCCGGGGCACCCGGTCCAGAAGCTCGTTCGTGATCTCGGCCCCTTCGGGGATCACCACGTTCCCCTCCAGGTCCACGATGTCCATGGCGGCCCGCTCACCCACCAGGAGCTCCCGGATCGCGGCGAAGGTGGCGCTCCGGAGAATCGCGATCTCGTCCTCCATGTCCCGCCGCAGCCGTTCGGCCTCCCGCTCCTCCACCGTCTGTTCGCCGTCCTCGCCCCCTTTCCGGCTGAACACCTTGGCGTCCACCACGATGCCCTCGACCCCCGGGGGCACCCGAAGGCTCGTATCTTTGACGTCGCCGGCCTTCTCCCCGAAGATCGCCCGCAGGAGCTTCTCCTCCGGGGTAAGCTGGGTCTCGCCCTTGGGGGTCACCTTGCCCACCAGGATGTCGCCGGGCCGCACCTCGGCCCCGATCCGGACGATCCCCGATTCGTCCAGGTCTTTGAGCTTGCGGTCCCCCACGTTGGGGATGTCGGCGGTGATCTCCTCCTTGCCGAGCTTGGTGTCCCGCGCCACGCACTCGAACTCCTCGATGTGGATCGAGGTGAACGCGTCCTTTTGAATGAGCCGCTCCGAGACGATGATCGAGTCCTCGAAGTTGTAGCCGCCCCAGCTCATGAAGGCCACGAGCACGTTCTGCCCCAGGGCCAGCTCGCCCTGGGCCGTGGCCGGGCCGTCGGCCAGGATCTGGCCGGCCCTGACCCGGTCGCCCGCACGCACGATGGGCCTCTGGTTGAGGCAGGTGTTCTGGTTGGAGCGCTGGAACTTCGTCAGGGTGTACACGTCCACCCCCGAGTCCCCTTCGGGCTCCTCGTAGCGCACCACGATCCGGGC
Organism: Deferrisoma sp.; assembly: GCF_054681715.1. Classification (NCBI taxonomy): domain Bacteria; kingdom Pseudomonadati; phylum Thermodesulfobacteriota; class Deferrisomatia; order Deferrisomatales; family Deferrisomataceae; genus Deferrisoma; species Deferrisoma sp. The sequence continues at coordinate 3,473 of NZ_BAAHFQ010000195.1, read as the reverse complement.
GGCGTCCACGCTCTGGACCACCCCGTCGCGGCGGCACACCACCGTGACCCCGGAGTCCCGGGCCACCACACGCTCCATGCCGGTGCCCACCAGGGGCGCCTGGGTCCGCAGGAGCGGAACGGCCTGACGCTGCATGTTGGAGCCCATGAGCGCCCGGTTCGCGTCGTCGTGCTCCAGGAACGGAATCAGCGACGCCGCCACGCTCACGAGCTGCTTGGGGGAGACGTCCATGAGGTCCACCTCGGACGCCGACACGAGCACGGTCTCCCCGTTGCGCCGGGCGTTCACAAGCTCGTTCGTGAACCGGCCCTCCTCATCCAGGGGCGCGTTGGCCTGGGCGATCGTGTGCTCCTCCTCGTCGAGCGCCGTGAGGTACACAATCTCGTCGGTGACCCGGCCGTCCACGACCTTTCGGTAGGGGGTCTCGATGAACCCGAACTCGTTCACCCGGGCATAGATCGAAAGGCTCACGATGAGCCCGATGTTCGGCCCCTCCGGCGTCTCGATGGGGCAGATCCGGCCGTAGTGGGTGGGGTGGACGTCTCGCACCTCGAACCCGGCCCGCTCCCGGGTGAGCCCGCCGGGCCCCAGGGCGCTCAAGCGGCGCTTGTGGGTCGTCTCGGAGAGCGGGTTCGTCTGGTCCATGAACTGGCTGAGCTGCCCCGACCCGAAGAACTCCTTGACCACCGCGGTCACCGGTTTGGAGTTCACCAGGTCATGGGGCATGAACGACTCGATCTCCCCGAGGGCCATCCGCTCCTTGACGGCCCGCTCCATGCGCACCAGGCCCACCCGGTAGCGGTTTTCCAGGAGCTCCCCCACGCTCCGGACCCGCCGGTTCCCCAGGTGGTCGATGTCGTCCACCTTGCCCTGGCCGTTCCGCAACCCCACCAGGTACCGGACCACGTCCAGGATGTCCCCCTTGGTGAGGGTCTGCTGCTCGATGGGCTCGTTTCGCTTGAGCTTGTGGTTCAGCTTGATCCGCCCCACGTCGGAGAGCTCGTAGCGCTCGGGGTTGAAAAAGAGGTTCTCGAAGAACTTCCGGGCCGTGTCGGGCGTCGGCGGATCCCCAGGGCGCATCCGCCGGTAGATCTCGATGATCGCCTCCTCCGAGTCGCGCACCCGGTCCTCGGCCAGGGTGTTTCGGATGTAGGGCCCGACCTTCAGGTTGTCGATGAAGAGCACCGAGAACTCCCGGATCCCCTTCTCCTTGAGGAGCTCCAGGAGCTCCGGGGTCACCGGATCGCCGGCCCGGGCGATGGGATCTCCGGTCTCCGGATCGAGCAGGGTCTCCCCCAGGTAGCTCTCCTCCATCTCCCCGAGGTCCACCGGCAGGTACTCCACCCCCAGGCGCTGGAGCTTGCGCACGGCCCCCTTGTTGATCCGCCGCTGCTTCTTCACGATCACGTTGCCCGTGGCCGGGTCCACCAGATCCTCGGTGGCCCGGGCATCCAAAAGCAGGTCGGTCCGCAGCTCCTTCTCGGCCGTGCCCTTCTCCCAGTCGACCCGGATTCTCACCTTGTCGTAGAAGGCGTCGAGGATCTCCTCGTGGCTGTACCCCAGGGCCTTCAGGAGCACCGTGGCGTGGAGTTTGCGGCGCCGGTCGATCCGCACGAACACGAGGTCCTTGTGGTTGAACTCGAAATCGAGCCAGGAACCCCGCGAGGGGATGATGCGGGCCGAGTAGAGGATCTTCCCGCTCGCATGCTTCTTGCCCTCGTCGTGGCTGAAGAAGACGCCCGGTGACCGGTGGAGCTGGTTCACGATCACCCGCTCGGTCCCGTTGATGATGAACGTCCCGTTCTCGGTCATCATCGGGATCTCGCCAAAATAGACCTCCTGCTCCTTCACGTCCCGGATGCTCCGGGTGCCCGTGGACTCGTCCACGTCCCAGGCCACCAGCCGCACCGTGATCTTCAGCGGCCGCGCGTAGGTCATCCCCCGCTGAAGGCACTCCTTCACCGAGTGGGTCGGCTCCCCGAGCTCGTACTTCACGAACTCGAGCGAGGCCGTCTCCGCGAAATCCTTGATGGGGAACACGCTCTGGAATACCCGCTGCAGCCCCACGTTGCGCCGCTCCTCGGCGGGCACGTCGGCCTGTAGGAACCGGGCGTAGGACTCCCGCTGCACCTCGATCAGGTTCGGGATCCCGACCACCGTCTCGATCTTGTTGAACTTCCTACGGAGCCTTTGGTTGTCGGCTACGGAGTACGCCATGGGGTTCCGTCTCCTTCACACGGCAGGATGGTTCGCGAGCCTCGCGCCCGCGCTACGATCCAGGGCAGGAGAAAACGAGCGAGAGAGTCAGGGGATGGTCAAAAACGAAACGGGGCACGCGGAGGGCACACGCCCCCCGCGCGCCCCCATTGGGGGTCCACAGGGTGTTGTTCTTCTCGGGACGTCGCCGCTAGGCGATCTCGACCTTGCCCCCAACTTCCTCGATCTTCTTCTTGATGTCCTCGGCCTCGTCCTTGCTGACCCCTTCCTTGACCACGGAGGGCGCGCCGTCCACGAGCTCCTTGGCCTCCTTGAGGCCCAGGCCCGTGATGGCCCGGATCACCTTGATCACCTGGATCTTCTGGCTGCCGGCCTCGGTCAGCTTCACGTCGAACTCGGTCTTTTCCTCGGCGGCCGCGGCAGCCTCGCCGCCGGCCGCGGGCATGGCGGCCACGGCCACGGGCGCGGCGGCGCTCACGCCGAACTTCTCCTCGAGCTCCTTGACGAGCTCGGCGAGCTCGAGCACGGTCATGTTCTCGATGAACTGGATCACGTCTTCCTTGGTGATTGCCATTTGGTACCCTCCACGTTCTCGGTTTTTAGGGATGGGGTGAAAACCGGGCGGCTAGGCCGCCTCCTTCTGCTTCTGGATCTGGCTGAGCACCTGCACGAACCCACGCGGCACGCCCGAAAGGACGCCCAGCAGCCCCCGGATGGGCCCGGCCAGCACCCCCACAAACTGCCCGAGGAGCTGCTCCCGGCTGGGGAGCTTGGCGAGCGCCTCGACCTCGGCCGCGGTGATCGCCCGCCCAGGCAGCCCCCCGCTGCGGATCGTGATCTGGGGGTTCGCCTTGGCGAACTCCACCACGGCCTTGGCGAGCGCCACCGGGTCTCCGAAGGTGAAGCTCACGGCCGTGGGCCCCACGAACTCGTCCACGAGGGACTCGTACGGGGTCCCCTGGACCGCGATCCGGGCCAGGGTGTTCTTGACCACCTTGTGGCCGGCCCCCTCCTTCTCCAAGCCCCGGCGCAGGGCGTTGGCCTGGGCCACCGTGAGCCCGCGGAACTCGCTCACGACGATGCCCTGGGCCTTCTCGAACATCTCCCTGAGTTCCTGGACGGCTTCCTGCTTCTGTGTCTTATTCACGTCTCCCTCGACCCCCTTTCTCTCGACTGCGGTTACGGTGGACGGTTTCCCATCTTCCGGCCGTGTGGAGAGGGGGTCGTTCACCCCATCCCTCCGAGAAGCCGACTCG
>NZ_BAAHFQ010000194.1:0-5043 GCF_054681715.1 Deferrisoma sp. | reverse complement strand
TGTCGCCGCGGTCGAGCGCGAGCTCGGCCTCGAGGTCCGCTGGATCCCCTTTCCCCTCCACCCCGAGGTGCCGGACGAGGGGATGGGTCTGGACGCCCTCTTCGGCGGCCGGGTGGACGTGGGGGCCATGATGGCCCGGGTTCGCGCGGTGGCCGAGGCCCTGGGGCTTCCGCTGGGGGACCGAACCCACACCTTCAACACCCGGCGGGTCCAGGAGCTCGGGCTCTGGGCCGAGGAACAGGGCCGGGGGGACGCGTTCCGGGGCGAGGCGTTCCGGGCCTATTTCGCGGCGGGACGGAACCTGGCCGACCCGGCCGTGCTCCGGGACATCGCGGGGGCGGCGGGCCTCGATCCCGAGGCGGCGGACGAGGTCGTCCGGAGCGGCCGGTACGCCGGAGCCCGGGACGCGGCCTGGGCCGAGGCCCGAACCCGGGGGGTTCGGGCCGTGCCCACCCATGTTCTGGGCCGGGCCGTGGCCGAGGGGTTCCACCCGCCGGAGGCGCTCCTCGCCTGGGCCCGGGCCGCGGGGGCGCCGTGAGGCCCGGGCGGCCGGGAAGGAGCAGGGCGTGACGGGGCCGGTGGTGGAGCTCCGGGGCGTCACGAAGCGCTTCGGCCCGAAGACCGTGGTGGACGGGGTCGAACTCGCCGTGGAGCCGGGGGAGTTCCTGACGCTCCTCGGGCCCTCGGGGTGCGGCAAAACCACGATCCTCCGGATGATCGCCGGGTTCGAGCGGCCCACCGAGGGCCGGGTCCGGATCGCCGGGGAGGACGTGACCGACCTGCCGCCCCAGCGGCGGGCCGTGAACACCGTGTTCCAGAACTACGCCCTGTTTCCCCACCTCACGGTGTGGGAGAACGTGGCCTTCGGCCTCAGGGCCCGGGGGGCGCCGGCCCGGGAGATCCGGGAGCGGGTGGCCGAGGCCTTGGAGGTGGTCCGGCTCACGGGCCTCGAGCGCCGCAGGCCGCACCAGCTCTCCGGCGGACAGCAGCAGCGGGTGGCCATCGCCCGGGCCGTCGTCAACCGGCCCCGGTGCCTTCTCTTGGACGAGCCCCTAAACGCCCTCGACCAGAAGCTGCGTCGGGAGATGCAGGTGGAGCTCAAAAGGCTGCAGCGGGGCCTGGGCATCGCCTTCGTGTTCGTCACCCACGACCAGGAGGAGGCGCTCTCCATGTCGGACCGGGTCGTGGTCCTGCGCGAGGGGCGGGTGGAGCAGGTGGGAACCCCCCGAGAGGTGTACGAGAACCCGGCAAACCGGTTCGTGGCCGGGTTCGTGGGCGAGGCGAACCTGCTCGAGGCCCGGATCGAGGAGGTGGGGGCCGCCGGGGTCTGGGGCCGGATCGGGACGGTGCGGGTGCCGGTGGTGCCCGGCCGGCCGGTGGCCCCCGGCGAACGGGTGTGGATCGTGGTGCGGCCCGAGGACGTGCGGGTCGAGGAGGTCGGGGAGGGGGCCACCGAGGGCCTCCTGGGCCGGGTGGCCGAGCGGGTGTACAAGGGGAGCACCCTCGACTCCGTGATCGACCTCGACGCCGGGCCCCGGATCCTCGCCAAGGAGTTTTTCGACGAGGACGACCCCTCGTTCGACCACGTCGTGGGCCAGCGGGTTCGGGTGCGGTGGGTTCCCGGATGGGAGGTGGTGCTGCCCCATGGGGACGACGCGGAGCCTCTTTAGGACCTGGGCCATCGCCCTCGCCTGGGGGTGGCTCGGGGCGTTCGTATTCCTGCCCACGCTGCTCGTGGTGGGCCTCGGGTTCCTGGAGCGGGACGAGGCCGCCCTGGTGCGGTTCTCCGGGAGCCTCGCGGCGTACGCCCGGCTCCTCGATCCCCTGTACCTGGGGGTGCTCCTGCGCTCGGCCGGGCTCGCCCTCGAGGCCACCCTGTGGTGTCTCGCCCTGGCGTATCCCTTCGCCTACCTCGTGGCCCGGATGCCGCCCCGGACCCGCCGGCTGGCGCTCGTCCTGGTGGTCGTTCCCTATTGGACGAACTCCCTGGTGCGGGCCTACGCGATCCGGTCGGCCCTCGCGACCCAGGGGCCCGTGAACGCGCTGCTCCTCGGACTCGGCCTCGTCGAGGAGCCCCTGCGGCTCCTCTACACGGGGGGCGCGGTGACCCTGGGGCTCGTGTACATCCTGCTCCCGTTCATGATCCTTCCCCTGTACGCGGTGTTCGAGAAGCTCGATCCGGCGCTCCTCGAGGCCGCGGCCGACCTGGGGGCCGGCCGCTGGCAGACGCTGGGGCGGGTGGTGCTGCCGCTCTCGGTGCCGGGCGTCGTGGCCGGGGCCCTCCTCGTGTTCCTGCCGGCCCTCGGGATGTTCTACGTGGCGGACCTCCTGGGGGGCGCCCGGGACCTCCTGGTGGGGAACCTGATCAAAAACCAGTTCCTGGACGCCCGCGACTGGCCCTTCGGCGCCGCGATCAGCGTCGGGATCCTGGCCGTCATGGGGGTGCTGGTGGGGGCGTATGCCGCCTCGGTGCGGCGGTTCCGGCGGGAGGTCCTCTGACCGCCATGGCCGCGCTCCGGAGGGCCTATGTCCTGGCGGTGTTCGGGTTTCTCTACGGGCCCATCGCGCTCATGACCGCCCACTCGGTGAACGCCTCCCGGTACGGTATCGGATGGAAGGGGTTCACCTTGGACTGGTACCGCCGGCTGGCCCAGAACCGGCTCCTTCTCGAGGCGGCCGGGAACTCCGTCCTGGTGGCGATGACGGCCGCCACGGCGGCCACGGGCCTCGGGGCCCTGGTGGCGGTGGCCCTTCACCGGTACCGGTTCCGGGGCCGGAAGATCCTGGGCGGGCTTCTTCTCGTGGTCCTGGTGTCGCCCGACATCGTGATGGCCATCTCGCTTCTGTGCCTCTTCGTGGCGGCCGGGCTGCCCCTGGGGTTCGGCACCCTGTTCCTCGCCCACGTGACCTTCTGCCTGCCCTTTGTGGCGGTCACGGTGTACTCGCGGCTCCAGGGGTTCAACCCCCACCTCGTCGAGGCGGCCCTGGACCTCGGGGCCGGGGAGTGGCTCGCGTTTCGGCGGGTGGTGCTGCCGCTAGCCTGGCCGGCCGTGGTGGCCGGGTGGCTCCTGTCGCTGGCGCTCTCGCTCGACGACGTGATCGTGAGCTTTTTTGTGACGGGGCCGTCGTTCGAGGTACTTCCCCTGCGCATCTACTCCATGGTGAGATTGGGGGTGAAGCCCGAGGTGAACGCCCTGGGGACGCTCCTGTTCGCGGCCCCGCTCACCGCCGTGCTCCTGGCCCACCGCTTCTGGAACCGAGAGGAGATCGACCGATGAAGCCGAGATGGCTCGCCATCCTGCTCTTGGGGCTTGCGCTCCCCGCCCTCGCCGCGGAGGAGGAGCTCTACTTTTTCAACTGGTCGGAGTACCTGCCCGAGGAGGTGCTCGACGAGTTCACCCGGGAAACGGGGATCAAGGTCGTGTACAGCACCTACGACAGCAACGAGGCCATGTACGCCAAGGTGAAACTGGCGGGCGGCGGATACGACCTCGTGGTCCCGAGCACCTACTACGTGAGCAAGATGCGGCGGGAGGGCATGCTGGAGCCCCTCGACAAGGCCAAGATCCCGAATCTCAAGAACCTCAACCCCGAGCTCCTCGACAAGCCCTACGACCCGGGCAACGCCTACAGCGTGCCGTACCTCTGGGGGAGCACCGGCATCGGGGTGAACGCGGCCCGGGTGGATCCGGCCACGGTGACGGCGTGGGCCGACCTGTGGGATCCCCGGTTCCGGGGGAAGCTCCTCCTCACGAACGACGTGCGCGAGGTGTTCCACATGGCCCTGCGGGTCCTGGGGTACTCGGGGAACTCCGCCGACCCCAAGGAGATCGAGGCGGCCTACCGGAAGCTCCAGGAACTCATGCCCAACGTGCGGGTCTTCAACTCCGACAACCCCAAGGTTCCGTACCTCACCGGGGAGGTCGTGGCCGGCATGCTGTGGAACGGGGAGGCGTACGCGGCCAAGCAGGAGAACCCTGACATCCGCTACGTCTACCCCCGGGAGGGGGCGATCCTGTGGGTCGACAGCCTCGTGATCCCCAAGGGGGCCCGCCACCGCGACGCCGCCCACCGGATGATTGACTTTCTCCTGCGGCCCGAGGTGGCCAAGCGGATCTGCGAAGAGGTGGGGTACGCCACGCCGAACCGCGAGGCCTGGAAGCTCCTCGCCCCCGAGGTGCGAGACGACCGCACCGTGTACCCGGCGCCCGAGGACCTCCGGAACGCCGAGGTGCAGGTGGACGTGGGCGAGGCGATCACGGTGTACGAGCGGTTCTGGGAACAGCTCAAGGCGGGCCGGTGAGGAGGGATCCGATGCCCCAGGCGACCGATCTGAAACGCGGCGCGGTGGTGCTCCTCGACGGGGCGCCGTGCCGGCTCTTGGAGGTGCAGCAGCAGGCCCCCTCGGCCCGGGGGGCCCACCTCATGGTGAAGGTGCGCTACCGGAACCTCCTGACGGGCCAGGTGCTGGACCGCACCTTCCGGGGCGGCGACCGGGTAGACGAGGCCGACTTCGAGAAGCGGAAGGGCCAGTACCTCTACGCGGCCGGGGAGGCCGGGGTGTTCATGGACCTCGAGACCTACGAGCAGTACGAGGTGGGGGGCGAGGTGTTCGAGGCCGCGCGCGGCTATCTCACCGACGGGCTCGAGGTGACCCTGGGGTTCTTCCAGGGCCGGGTGGTCGGGGTGGAGCCGCCCCAGGTGGTGGAACTTGCGGTGGTGGACACGCCCCCCGCGATCAAGGGCGCCACGGCCACGGCCCAGACCAAGGCCGCCGTCCTGGAAACCGGGCTCACGGTCCAGGTGCCCCCCTACATCGAACCCGGCACCCGCATCCGGGTCGACACCCGCGACGGCCACTTCGTGGGGCGGGCGTGAGGGGGCGTCTGCCCCTCACGCCCGCGGGCCGGTTCAAAGCGGGCGCGGTTACATCCAAAGCACCCACGCGCCCTGGATGTTCTCCATGAGCCAGTCGCCGCCTGCCTTTTCGAAGTAGGGGAGCCGGTCGTCGCCGCCCGCGCCGAAATACTCGGCACAAGGGGG
>NZ_BAAHFQ010000193.1:0-5047 GCF_054681715.1 Deferrisoma sp. | reverse complement strand
GGGCCGGCATCACCGAGATCGAGGCCCTGGTGCCCCTGCGCCGGATGTTCGGGTACTCCACGGACCTGCGCTCCAAGACCCAGGGCCGGGGCACCTTCCAGATGCTGTTCGAGCGCTACGACCGGGTGGCGGAGTGAGGGGGGAAGGGGCCCTTCCCATCGTATACCAAGACCAGGCCTGCGTGGCCGTGGCCAAACCCGCGGGGCTCCTCGTCCACCCCGTGCCCCAGGTACGGGAGAAGGACTCGGTGCTCCGGCGGCTGCGGGACCTTCTGGGCCGGTGGGTGTACCCGGTGCACCGGCTCGACCGGGCCACGTCGGGGGTCCTCGTCATGGCCCTGTCGCCCGGGGCGGCCCAGGAGCTGGCGCTGGCGTTCCGGGAGGGTCGGGTCGAAAAGCGCTACCACGCCATCGTCCGGGGGTGGCCGGAGCCTGAGGGCGAGATCGACCGGCCCCTGAAGGACCGGGAAGCCGGCGCGATGCGGCCGGCCCTCACCCGGTACCGCCGGCTGGCCACGGCCGAGCTCCCGATCCCCGTCGGCCCCTACCCGGCGGCCCGGTACAGCCTCGTGGAGGTCCGACCGGTCACGGGCCGCACCCACCAGATCCGCCGCCACCTCTCCGGCATCTCCCACCCCATCGTCGGCGACACCCTCCACGGCGACGGCCGCCACAACCGACTGTTTCGGGATCGCTTGGGGATCCCGGGTCTCCTGCTCCACGCCACGGCCCTCGCGTTCCCCAGCCCGGCCACCGGCGAGACCGTGCGGGTGAGGGCCCCCTTCGATGAACGCTGGGAGAAGGCGTTTTCCGTTCTGGGCTGGGAGGACCTGCCGGCGTAAGGTTTCCCCAGTGAGCGAGCCACGGATGGCGCCGGGGGAGGCGGAAAATTCCCGGACACCGCGGGGTGCCGCCCGACGACCCGCGACCCACGACCTTACTTCGCCAGCGCCACCGGGCCCCCGAAGGCCTCGGCGGCCTCGGCGAGCAGTTCCCGTTCCCGGTCGCGGTACTTGGGCGAGAAGTGGAAGATCCGCAGCTCCCCCACCCCGGCCCGGCGGGCGAGCTCCCCGGCCTGGGCCGCGGTGAGGTGGTGGCGCTCCCGGGCCCGGTCCGCGTCCTCTTCCAGGAATGCGGCCTCGCAGTAGAGCACGTGGGCGTCCCGGGCCAGGGCCACGGCCCGGGAGATGCCGGGCTCGGCCCAGAGACAGTCGGTGACGTAGGCGAGCTTCTGACCCCGGGTGAGCCGGAGGACCCCCTGCTCCTGCAGGGTCCCCAGGGGCACCGTGCCCCCGTGCGGCAGTTCGACGGGGTGGTCCGGGGAGCGGCCGGCCTGGAGGGCCTGCTTGGCCGGCCGGAGCCAGGGGCCGGGAGGAAGGCCGAGGCGGTCCAGGGCGTCGCGGGCCACGTTCACGTGCACGGGCTCCTCCAGGCAGAACGCGAGGCACGGCACCTGGTGGTCCAGTTCGGCCGCGAAGACCCGGAACGCCGGCTCTTCGTGGACGGTGCGGAGGCCGGGTTCGGGTTCGGGCAGGGGCACCCCGCCCCGGGGGCGGCGCGGAAACCCGTCCCGGCACGGAAACGCCCAGAGCGTTCCCGACCCCTCCCCCCATTCCAGCACCTCCAGCTCGAACGCCTCGTCGTAGGCATGCACCAGGTTCCAGGTGTAGCCCCGCAGTTTCCCCTCGACTCGGTCGGCGATGCCCGGGGGGCCCACCACCCGGAACAGCCCGGACCGGCCCAGCCGGTAGCGCACCACCGTGTCGAGGCCGCAGAAATGGTCCATGTGGGCGTGGGTCACGAAGGCGTGGGTCGCCTTCAACACCGGCCGGGCCGGCAGGGGATGGAGATCCCCCAGGTCCAGGAACAGGGTGCGGCCGTGGCCTAGGAGCCGCACCAGAAGGGCCGGGTCCCCGAAGGGGCCGTTCACGAGGTGGGGGTGGAACGTGGGGCGCACGGGGTCGGTTCGAACCGGCGGGACCCGAGGCTCACGGCCAGGGCGCCGGTGGGGCAGGCGCGGGTGGCGCAGGTTAGGCAACGCAGGCAGGCCGGGCTCCCCGAATCCCGGCGGGGGTCGAGCCCGATGCGGCAGGCCGTAAGGCAGGCCTCGCAGCCCTCGCACCGGGTGGGGTCGTGGTCGATCCGGAGGGCGCTCCAGCGGTTGAGGAGCCCATAGATCGCGCCCAGGGGGCAGAGGGTGCGGCAGTAGGGGCGATAGCTCGCCACGGCCCACCCGACCACGCCGGCGAGTGCGGCGAGCTTCCACCAGAGCCATGGGCCGACCTGCTCCCGGAGTTCGGGGATGAGAAAGAAAAGCCCTCCGGCCTCCAGGGTTCCGGCGGGGCACAGGGCCCGGCAGAACCAGGGCTCCCCGTGGCCCAGGGGCCCGGTGGCGAGGAGCGGGAGCCCCACCACGAGGCCGAGGAGCACCACGTACCGAATGCCCCCGAGGACCCGGGGCACCCCGAATTTTCGCGATGGGATCCGGTGGAGCCCCTCCTGGAGGAACCCGAAGGGGCACAGCCACCCGCAGGCGAACCGCCCCCCGAGGAGCCCCACCGCCGCGAGGAACCCCACCACGTAGAACCCGAGCCGGTAGGTGCCCCACCGGAGGGCCGGCCGCCATCCGGCGATGAAGTGCTGGAGCGAGCCCAGGGGGCAGGCCGCGACGGCCGCCGGGCAGGAGTAGCAGTTGAGCCCCGGGGTGCAGAGCTTCTTCAGGGGCCCCTGGTAAAGGTTACGGGTCCAGGGAAACGCGAGGTAGGCGTTTTGGAGGAAGGCGGCGACGGCCTGGACCCGGTGGCGCACGGCGGGCCTACCCGATGCCTATGCAGGCCAGGCAGATGCTGGCCGCGTTCATGAAGACCTGGGTGGCCTCGCCGAGGTACGCGCCGGCCGCGATCGCCGCGGCGGCCACCGCAAGGGACGCCCACCACGCCTTGCCCATCGCCCATCTCCCCGAACCGCATTGGCCGTCCGAGCCGCCGGGCTGATTGTAGCAAAACCGATTCGGTTTGCCCAAACCTACCGGCCTTCGTGGGGGGCGTGGACCTCGATGTCGAACGGCACGGTGTACACCCGCCCGGCCCGCTGGAACTGGGCAAAGATCCTGTAGCGTCCGGGTTGGTCGCACACGTGCCCCCAGTAGAGCTTGGGGCCCCGGTAGCCCGGGGTGGGCTCGTGGAAGTGCTGGTGGGCGAACTCGGGTCCGCCGCCGTGGGTGTGGGCCGAGGCCGAGGCGTTCTCCCGGAAGATCGCGAGATGGGTGAGGACCCCCAGGTATGGCTCCAGGTCGGTCACGGGGCGGCCCGCCGCCCGGAGCTCGATGTTCGCCTCCACCCGGTTCCGGGCCTCGATCCGGTCGGGCATGGTGTGGAGAACGCAGGTGAGGCCGTCGGCCGACCTCGTGCGGGAAAGATCCCAGCGGGTGGGGGGCTGGGGCGGGCCTTCGACCAAGAGTTCCAGGTCCTTGTGGATGGCCCGGCCCTGGTCCACGGCGTCCACCGCGATCACGTACCGGCCGCCCCACCGCAGCGTGACCGGGAAGGTGAACCGGGCCTGGGCCTTCGCCTCCTCGGTCAGGAGTCCGAAGTCCTCGGGATGGAGGTGGTGGAACTCCTCGAGGTTCTCGCTCACCACGAGGAAATGCACCAGCCGTTCGTGGTGGACCTGGAGACCGGTTGCCGGCCGGCCGTCGGCCGTCTCGATCCGCACCGTGATCCGGGTCCCCTCTCCGGCCCTGGGCGTGGCGGGGTCGGTTTCCAGCCGGAACCGGTAGCCCCGGTCCACCTCCCGGGGCGAGAGGGCCGGCATGTGGTGGCCGGCGTTGGTCTCGCACTGGGCGCAATGGCTGTGGGCTCCGCCCATCATGGCGGAATGGTCCATCCCCTTCATCGGCGTCCCCGTCCGCTGGCCCGCACAGGCGGCGAGCAGGAGGGTGAGGGCCAGGGCAAGTCGTCGCATGGTTTCGTCTCCTTTCGGGGTTTCGTTGTCATGCCTGGGTAGTCGGACCCCGTATACCGTCCTTACATCCCCCTCCCCCCGCCCCCCCACCCCCCCGGGGCGGGGGGACCGCCTTGCGCGCGGAGTCCCCTGCCGTCTGCCTCCCTCTCCCACTCAGGGGGAGAGGGCCGGGGAGAGGGGGGCGGGGGGAACCGCCGCGCCGCGATCACCGCCCGGGCCAGCGGGGGGATCGGCTCCAAGATCTCGATCCGTGGGCTTGCGAACCCGGCCCGGTCGAGCCGCTCGGTCCACCGCTCCGGACTCTCGGCGCCGGCCACGCACCAGGCCCAGGCCTCGGGAAGGTCCCGGATCCCCTCGGGGAGGGGTTCCACGGCCACGAGGTCCGCCACGAGAAGCCAGCCCCCCGGGCGGAGGACGCGGACCGCCTCCCGGAGCAGTTCGTCGCGCTCCGGCACGAGGTTCGCGGCCCCGTTCAGGAGCACCCAGTCGAAGGCGTCGGCTCGGAAGGGGAGCCGGGGCAGAAGACCGCGCACGGGCCGCAGGGGCAATCGGGGCGCGCCCCGAAGGCACCCGGCCAGGCGGCGGAGCATGGCCCCCGAGGCGTCGAGGGCCGCCACGGGGTGCCCCCGGCGGGCCAGGATCCAGGCCTCGAGCCCGGCCCCGCAGCCCAGGTCGGCCACGGGGCCGGGGCCGTCCACCCGGTCGGCCAGGTTCGCGGCGCCCACGAACGCCTCGAGCAGGGGCGGCGGCACGGCGTCGAGATCCTCGGGGGCGTATCCGAGTCGGCGTGCCAGCGCCTCCCCCACCTCCAGGTTGAGCCCCCGCGGGGCCCGGGCGCCGCCCCGGCCGGTGCGCTCGTACACCGCCAAGATCTCCCGCTGGATGGTCCCGGGTTTCACAATCTCCTCGGGTTCCGTCGGTGCTGCATTTTCCCCTACAATCGCCAAACATGCCTTCGACGAAGGCCTCGGCCCCGCGGCCTCGCGCTGGCCCGAAGCCGCGCGTCGTCTGTCTCCCTCTCCCCCTTGGGGGGAGAGGGCCGGGGAGAGGGGGGCTGTAGTGGCTCGGGGGGGGGGGGGGGGGGG
>NZ_BAAHFQ010000192.1:0-5067 GCF_054681715.1 Deferrisoma sp. | reverse complement strand
GTGACCACCGAGTCCGTCGGGTCCGCGCTGACCTTGGCGTCCGATATGCCCACCACGAGCGTTTCCGCCATGGAGCCTCCCTGGGGTGAAGGGGGAGAATACCAGACGGCCGCCGAAAAGCGAAAGACGCGCGGGCCGCGGATCCGGGCGCCGGACCGCCCCCGAGCGCCGTTTCCAACCCGACGCCGACCGGGCGAGCGTTCTTGAAGCCCTGTTGGCCGTTTGTTATAAAGGGCGCCGGTTTTGGCCGGCGCTCGGGCCGGCCCTGTGGGATCGAGGAGGAGCGATGCCTGTCATCACGATTTCGAACCAGTTTGGGGCCGGCGGGCCGGAGATCGGGAGGGAACTGGCCAAGCGCCTGGGGATCGATTACCTGGACAAGGAGATCATCCACCGGGTCGCCCTCGAGGTGAACGTCCCGGACGAGGACGTCGAGGAGTTCGAGGAGGAGCACCACAGCAAATTCAAGAGCTTCTTCTCGACGATCTTCGACCTGGACGCCCTCAAGAAAAAGGCCAAGACCCGGCCGGAGCAGTTCGAGGAGGGGTACGACGAGCGCGACAAGATCCCGTTCCACTACCGGGTGGACGGGTGGATCGACAGCGACATCTACAAGCAGATGATCGTCAAGGTCATCACCGCCCTCGGGCAGCGCCGGGGGGTGGTGATCGTGGGCCGGGGCGGCCAGGTGATCCTCAAGGACAACCCCCGCACCCTCCACGTGCGGATCGTGGCCAACGAGGACGATCGTGTCGCGTGGACCGCCCAACGCCGGGGGCTCTCCCTCGACGAGGCCCGGGACTTCGTGCACCGGGTGGACGCCCGCAGCCACGACTACCTGCGGTTCTACTTTGACGTCGATCCCGACGAGCCCACCCTGTATCACCTGATCCTGAACACGAGCCGGATCGACCGCGGCCGGTGCGTGGACATCCTCGAGGGCCTGGCCCGGGACCTCGCGGCCACGGAGCCCGCCGAGGAGGAGTAGCAGGATTCAAGTTTCTCCTCCCCGCTGCCGATCCCTATCCGGTAGGAACGGTCGGGATGGGGGCGCAAGGAGGTGTCCGGTGCGCAAGGCGGTGATCGGGGGGATCTTGTTCCTGATCGGGATCGCGGCGCTGCCCAGGGCGGCGCGGGCGGGGGAGGTGAGCCAGTACCTGGTGGACGGCCGCGTGTACGTGGCGGTGCTCCTCGACGCCGAGGGCCGGGCCGGCGAGGTGGCCTGGACCGATACCGTGACCGGCCAGCGGGGGGAGGCGCCGTGCTGGCGCGCGGAGGACGGCCGATTGCTGGTGGGGTTGCCCTCGGGCCGGGTGGCCGAGGCCCACCTGTTGCCCCGGCTGGCCCTGGTGCTCGACCGACCGCCGTGGGGAGGCGCGGGGCGGTCCCTGGGGGTCAGCCTGGATTGACCCCAGAGGTTACCGACACGAAGGGCCCGGCGACGGGCCTTTCGTTTTGGGCTTGACTTACGCAAAACTTACGCATAGTCTTTTGGTCGTTGGTCGTTGGTCGTTGGTCGTTGGTCGTTGGTCGGGTGCGAGGGATGCGCCCCGCACTGCGAGCGCCCGGCCGCGCCCGTCACCTGGTCTGAGCCACGCGGAGCCCCCATGGTCCCTCCGAAACTCACCCCGAAACAGAAAAGGGTCCTCGAGTTCGTGCGCGGGTACTGGGCGCGGCACGGCGTGGCGCCGACCCAGCAGGAGATCGCCCGGCACTTCGGGTTCCGCTCGCTCGGCACGGTGCAAAACTACCTCAAGCGCCTCGAGGCCCAGGGCGTCCTCCGCAGGGAGTGGAACGCGAGGCGGTCCCTGGAGGTGGGGGGCACGGCCCCGGAGACGCGGGCGGGGGCCGAGTTGCCCCTCCTGGGGTACGTGGCGGCGGGGAAGCCCATCGAGGCGGTGGAGGCGCCCGAGACCTTCGAGGTGCCGGCCTCCATGGCCGGGGCGGGGGAGCGGTATGTGCTCCGGGTCAAGGGGGACTCGATGGTCGAGGACGGGATCCTCGACGGGGACTACGTGGTCGTGGAGAAGCGGGAGACGGCCCGGCCCGGGGACACCGTGGTGGCCGTGGTGGACGGCGAGGCCACGGTGAAGCGGTTCCATCCCGGGCGGGGCGAGATCGAACTGTGGCCGGCCAACTCGGCCATGGAGCCCATCCGGGTTACGCCGGACCAGGAGTTCCGGATCGTGGGGCGGGTGGTCGGGGTCATCCGGTTTTGCCGGTGAGGAGGAAGCCGTGAGCCGTCTGGAGCGCACCGTCCAGGGGTTTTCCGCCGCCATCGGGTTCTGGCTGGGGTTCCTGTGGGCCCTGGAGCGCTGGGTGCCGGGGATGGGTTCGGTTCTGGCGGCCGGAGCCGGCCCCGGGGCGGCCGTAGCCGCCGGGTTCGGGCTGGGCGCCGCCTGGCTGTGGCCCGGGGGGGGGCCGCGGGGCGGCCTGCGCATGGTGGTGGCCCCGACCGGCTTTGCCCTCGCCTTCCTCGCCGGTGCCGGCCTGACCTCCCTGGCCCTCCGCCTGGCCCAGGCGCTCACGGGCTAGCGCCGCCGCGTCTCGGTAGGCCCGCAACGTTTCCCCCCGAAAAGCAGCACCTCGATCTCACGCCACGGTACGGACGGTTTCCACTTCTTGGCCTCACGCCACGCACGCAACGAACGCCACGTTAGGTTATTCGTTGTTCGCCGTTGGCTGCCGGCCTCCTCGCAAGCGGCGGCAGTTTTGCCCGTCCGCCCGTCCACGCGTCCTAACGTCCGCGCACCCCCCCTTTGCCCTCCCCGGCGCCTTGTGCTACAAGCGAACGGCGTTCTCCAGCCCACCACCCTAGGTTCGAGAGGGGGATTCATGCACAGCCGCAAGATCTTCGTCGCCCTGGGGTTCCTCGCCCTCCTCGGGTTCGCCGCCTGCTCCAAGAGCCCGGAGGAGAAGTTCGCCCTCCACAAGGCTCGCGGCCACGCCTACCTCGAGGACGGGAAGATCGACGAGGCGATCCTGGAGCTCCGGGGCGCCCTCCAGGTCAAGCCGGACTCGCCCGAGGTGCTGTTCGACCTGGGGGAGGCCCTGCTTCGCAAGGGGCAGATCCGGGAGGCGTACCAGGCGTTCCGCAAGGTCTCCGAGCTCGAGCCCGACAACCTGGACGTCCAGATCCGGCTCGGGAACCTGGAGCTCCTCGCCAACATGGCGGCCGAGTCCCGGGGGAGGGCCGAAAAGGTGCTGGCCGACGCCCCCGACCGGGCCGACGCCCACCTGCTCCTCGGGAAGGCCTACCTCCGGGAGAAAAAGCTCGACGAGGCCCTGGCCCAGTTCGACAAGGCCATCGAGCTCGACCCTGAAAACGCCGGCTACCACCTCGTCAAAGCCACGGCGCTTCTGGCGGGGAACCGCCTCGCCGAGGCCCGGAAGGCCGTGGACCGGGCCCTGGAACTCGACCCCGCGAGCCGCGACGGCCTGTTGCTGCTGGCCCAGATCGCCGACCTCCAGAAGGACTCCGAGGCCGTGGACCGGGCGTTCACCCAGGCCCTCAACACCTCCCCCGACGACCCCGCGGTGTGGCTGAGTTACGGGAACTACTGGATGACGAAGGGCGAGGTGGACAAGGCCATCGACGCCTTCCGGAAGGCCGGGGAAAAGGAGAAGAACACCACCCGGGGCTGGGAGAAGGTGGCTGAGATCGCCCTGGCCCGCCGCGACCTGGACCTCGCCCGGGAGGCCGTGGCCAAGATCCGGGAGAAAAACCCCAAGAGCGCCGCGGCCCTCTTTTACGAGGGTCGGATCCTGCTCCAGGAGCGCAAGTTCAGCGAGGCCTCGGCCCGGCTGGCCCAGGTGCTCGAGCAGTACCCCGAACACCCCGAGGCCCACTACTTCCAGGGCCTCGCCCACTACGGCGCCGGAAGCCTCGAGCTCGCCCAGGCCGACCTGGAGAAGGCCGTCCAGCTGAATCCCGGGTTCTACAAGGCCCGGATGCTCCTGGCCCAGGTGCTCCTCGACCGGCGGGATTTCGAGGGGGCCCTCAAGGCCACCGATCCCCTGGTCTCGACCCCCAAGATCCACACCGAGGCCGTGCTCATCCGGGCCACGGCGCTGCTCGGCATGGACAAGCTGAAGGAGGCGAAAACGCTCCTCGAGGCCCTGGTCAAGGCCGTGCCGGGCCACGGCCGGGCCTGGGAGCGGCTCGGGGTCACCTATGCGGGGTTGAAGAAGCCCGACGAGGCCCTGAAGGCGTTCCGCAAGGCCATGGAGGCCGACCCGGCGAACCTGCGGCCGGTGGTCCTGGCCTCGGCCCTCCTCACGGCCCAGAAGAAGACGAAGGAGGCCGTCGCATTGGTGGAGGAGCACATCCGGGAGGGCGGCGACACGGCCGCCGCCCGGATCTTGCTCGCGAAGACCCGGCTCGCGAACAAGGACGTGGAGGGCGCCCGGAAGGACCTCGAGAAGGCGATCGAACTCGACGAGAACGCGGCCGAGGCCTACCTGCTCTTGGCGCGGCTCCAGAGCGGCCCCGACGCCGGCGACAAGGCCCTGGCCGAGCTCGAGAAGGCCCTGGAGAAGCGGCCCGACTACCTGCCCGCCTGGGTGCTCAAGGGCTCCCTCCACGACCTGCGGGCCGAGTACGACCAGGCCAACGAGGCCTACCGCAAGGTGCTCGAGCGAAACCCCGACTTCATCCCGGCCCTGAACAACCTGGCCTGGAACCTCTCGGAGCACGGCGGAAACCTCGACGAGGCCCTCAAGTTCGCCGAGCACGCCGTGGAGCTCGCCCCCGAGTCGCCGCCCTTGAACGACACCCTGGGCTGGATCTACGTGAAGAAGGGGGTGCCCCTGAAGGGTCTGCGGCACCTGGAGATCGCGGCCGAGGGCCTGCCCGAAAACCCGGTGGTCCAGTACCACCTGGGTGTGGCCTACGCCCGGGCGGGCGAGAAGGCCAAGGCCCGGAAAGCCCTGGAAAAGGCGCTCCAGATTGCCAAGACCTTCCCGGGCGCCGAGGAGGCCCAAAAGGAGCTCGAGGCCCTCAAAGCCGACTGAGGCACGGTGGACGTTAGGACGCTGGGACGTTAGGACGGGGGGACGCGCGAACGT
>NZ_BAAHFQ010000191.1:0-5086 GCF_054681715.1 Deferrisoma sp. | reverse complement strand
GCGGATCCGCACGCCGAGCCCCGCGACCCGTTCGATCTCGGCCCGCACCACGTCTTTGGGAAGGCGGTATTCGGGAATGGCCCACCGGAGCATGCCCCCGGGCTCGGGGCGGGACTCCAGCACCTCCACCTCGTGGCCCCATCGGGCCAGGTGGTAGGCCGCGGTGAGGCCGGCGGGGCCCGCTCCCACTACGGCCACGCGCCGTCCGGAGGGCGCGACGGACGGGGGTTCGGGGGTCGTGTCGGCCCCCGCGTCGCCGGCCGCCCGCTCGATGGCGTGGACCCGCACGGCGCCGTCGTGCTGGCCCCGGTTACAGGCGGCTTCGCAGAAATGGGGGCACACCCGCCCCAGGGTGGCGGGAAAGGGATGCTCCCGCAGCAGGAGCGCCGCCGCCTCGTCCCACCGGCCGTCCGCGGCCAGCGCGACGAGCCCCTCCACGTCGTTTCCGGCCGGGCAGGCCTCCACGCAGGGGCTCACCTTGTCCTGGTGGCGGGGGCGCCAGGCGGGTTTCCAGTTCCCCTCGGCGTCCCGGGGCAGGGGGCCGTGGACCACCTCCACCGGGATCCGGGGCCGGCCCGGCAGCGTCGCCCCGAACCGGGTCACGCAGGGGTACCGGACCACCAGGGCGGCCACGCCCCCCTCGGGATTCCGGGCGTCATCCCAGGCCCGGAACAGTTTGCGCTGGAATCCTTCGGCGTCGAAGGGGTCCGCGTGGTCGATGTACTCCACCCCGCAGCCCCGGATCAGGCCCTCCAGCGAGATCGCCCGGCCGGGGTGGCCGTCGGCCGTCGTGCCGAACTCGGGCGTGGGCTGCATGCCGGTCATGCCGGTGATCTCGTTGTCGAGGACCACGAGGACGAACCGGGCCCCGTTGTACACCGCGTTTTCGAGGGCGGCGGCGCCGGAATGGTAGAAGGTGCTGTCGCCGATGGTGGCCACGATGGGGGGCGGCTCCCCGTCCTGGGCGTGGGCGTGGTAGAAGCCGGCCGCCATGGAGACCGAGGCCCCCATGCAGTGCACGGTGTCCACGGCGCCGAGATTGAGGCCCAGGGTGTAGCAGCCGATGTCCCCGGGGAAGAGCCCGCGGGGAAACGCCCGGCGGATGCCCCAGAAGGCAGCCCGGTGGCCGCAGCCAGGGCACAGCGTGGGACGCCGGATGGGGAGTCCCGCGGCCGGCCCGGGGCCGGCCGTGCTCTCGGGCGGAACCTCGTACCCGACCTGCGCCAGCGCGGTGCGGAGCACCCCCACCAGCCGCTCGGGAGTGAGTTCCCCCTGGCGGGGCACGTGCCCGGTGAGCCGGCCCCAAACCTCCACGTTCGCCCGGAGCAGGGTCTCCACGGCGGCGTCGGGTTCCTCGACCACGAGCACCCGGTCGCAGGCCCCGGCCAGGGTTTCGGCGACCCCCGCGGGCAGGGGGTGGGCCACCGCGAGCTTGACGACCGGGACCCGGTCGGCGACCCCGAGTTTCTCCAAGAGGTCCATCACGTAGCCGTAGGCGATGCCCCCCGCCACGATGGCCAGGGGATGTCGGCCGGGTGGCAGGCCGAGCCGGTTCTCCGGCCAGCAGGCCACCTCGCGGGCGATGGCGTCGAGCTTCTCGTTCAGCAACCGGTGGAGTTCGAACCGGGCCCGGGGGGTCGCGGCCCACCGCCGGGGGTTCTTGTCAAACCGGGCCCGGCGGCGCGGCCCCTCCACCGGGCCGCAGGCGATCCGCTGGCTCGAGTGGCAGATCCGCAGCGTCGGCCGGAGGATCACCGGGATCTCGTGGCGCTCCGAAAGCTCGAAGGCCCGGGCGCACAGATCCTTGGCCTCCTGGGCGTCGGAGGGGTCGAGCACCGGGAGTTTGGCGAACCGGGCGAACAGCCGGGTGTCCTGCTCGGTCTGGGAGCTGTGGGGGCCGGGATCGTCGGCCACCACGATCACGAGCCCCCCTTTGACCCCGATGTAGGCGGCCGAAAGGGCCGGGTCGGCCGCCACGTTGAGCCCCACCTGCTTCATGGCCACCATGGTGCGCTTGCCGGTGTACGCGGCGGCCAGCGCGGTCTCCAGGGCCACCTTCTCGTTGGTGGACCACTCCGCGTAGAGGTCGAGCCCCATCTCCTCCTTGAACCGGACCACGGCCGGCAGGATCTCGGAGCTCGGGGTTCCCGGGTACGAGGTGGCGAACTGGCAGCCCGCCTCCACGATGCCCCGGGCGATCGCCTCGTTGCCCAGAAGGAACCGGTACTCGGTCGCGTGCATGGGGACTCCGTGGGAAAGGCGTGAGGGCAAGGGAGAGGCCCGGACGGTTGGACCCGTCGGGTCCCCCCAGGCGACAAAACGGGCCGGTGCCGCGGGGCTCTCGCGGCACCGGCCCGGCCGGGCTGGCTACGCCGCTTGGGGCGACGGGAACGACTTGATGGCCTCCCAGGCCTTGGCGAGCTCCTCGTCGGGGAGCTCGTACTCCTCGAGCTGCTTGCGGAAGTAGGCGTCGTAGGCCGACATGTCGAAATGCCCGTGGCCCGACAGGAGGAACAGGATCGTCTTCTCTTTGCCCTCCTCCTTGGCCTTCAGGGCCTCGTTGATGGCGCCCCGAATGGCGTGGCTCGACTCGGGCGCCGGCACGATGCCCTCGCAGCGGGCGAACATCACGGCCGCGTCGAAGCACTCCACCTGGTGGAACGCCTCGGCCCGGATCAGGTTGTCCAAAAGGAGCTGGCTCACCAGGGGAGCCATGCCGTGGTACCGGAGCCCGCCGGCGTGGATGCCCGGCGGCACGAAGGTGTGCCCCAGGGTGTGCATGGGCAGAAGCGGGGTCATGCCCACGGTGTCGCCGAAGTCGTAGTGGAAGTGACCCTTGGTCATGGTGGGGCAGGCCGTGGGCTCACACCCGATCACGTCGATCTCCCGGCCGTGGATCTTGTCGTAGAGGAACGGGAAGGTGAGCCCGGCGAAGTTGGACCCGCCGCCGCAGCACCCGAGGATCACGTCGGGGTAGTCGCCGGCGAGTTCCATCTGCTTCTTGGCTTCGAGCCCCACCACGGTCTGGTGCAGGAGCACGTGGTTGAGCACCGAGCCCAGGGCGTACTTGGTGTCCTCCCGGCTCGCCGCGTCCTCCACCGCCTCGGAGATCGCGATGCCCAGGGAGCCGGTGCTGTCGGGATCCTCGGCCAGGATCTTGCGGCCGGCCTCGGTCTCGTTCGAGGGGCTCGGGGTCACGCTGGCGCCCCAGGTCTCCATGAGCACCCGGCGGTAGGGCTTTTGCTCGTAGGAGATCTTCACCATGTAGACCTTGGCCTCGATCCCGAAAAAGTTGCAGGCGAGCGACAGGGCGCTGCCCCACTGGCCAGCGCCGGTCTCGGTGGCGATCCGCTTCACGCCCTCCTTCTTGTTGTAGTAGGCCTGGGCCACGCTGGTGTTGGGCTTATGGCTCCCGGCCGGGCTCACTCCCTCGTACTTGTAGTAGATCTTGGCCGGGGTCCCCAGGGCCTCCTCGAGCCGGCGGGCCCGGTAGAGCGGGGTGGGCCGCCACAGCCGCAGGATCTGGAGCACCTCTTCCGGAATGTCGATCCAGCGCTGGGTGCTCACCTCCTGCTCGATCAGGGCCATGGGAAAGAGCGGGGCCAGGTCGTCGGGCCCCACCGGCTGGCCGGTGCCGGGATGCAGGGGCGGCTTCATGGGGTTCGGCATGTCCGCCGCGATGTTGTACCACTGCCGGGGGATTTCGGACTCGGGGAGGGTGTACTTGATCTGCGACATGCTCCTTCCTCCTTTCCTGGGGTGAGGGTCAACGAAGCCGCTGGAGTTCGTGGGCCACCCGCACCAGGCTCTCGGCCGTGTGGGCGGGGTAGAACGCGTCGACGAACGGG
The DNA here is from genome assembly GCF_054681715.1 of Deferrisoma sp. Lineage (NCBI taxonomy): Bacteria > Pseudomonadati > Thermodesulfobacteriota > Deferrisomatia > Deferrisomatales > Deferrisomataceae > Deferrisoma > Deferrisoma sp. The sequence goes on along the minus strand of NZ_BAAHFQ010000191.1, from coordinate 1,238 downwards.
AGCGCCGTGGCCATGCCCCGGCACAGGGGCTGGTAGTCGGGGTCGCCCTTCAGGGGGTTGAGCCAGAGGATCCGCCAGGCCTTCGCCCGCAGCCGGGCCATCTCGCGCCGCAGGAGGTCCGGATCCCCCCGGTCCCAGCCGTCCGAGAACACCACCACCACGAGGCCCCGCCGGGGCCCGGTGGCGTCGAGCACGCGGTTGAGTTCCGCGAGGCACTTCCCGATCAGGGTGCCCCCCGACCAACCCCGCGAGAGTTCGGCTACCCGGGCCACGGCCCGGCCGGCGTCGCGGTCGCGCAGGGGATCGGCCAGATCGAAGAGCCGGGTGGAGAACCCGAACACCCGCACGCCCCGATCGCGCCGGGCGAGCCCGTGGGCCAGGAGCAGGAAGAACCGGTTGTACACGTCCATGGAGCCCGACACGTCGCCCAGAAGCACCAGGTTCCGGCGCCGCAGTCGGGGCTCCCGGCGGGTGAGCCGCACGATCTCCCCGCCGTAGCGGAGGCTCTGGCGAAACACCCGGCGGAACTCGATGGCCCGCCCGCGGAAGGCCGGCCGAAACCGCCGCCCCGGTCGGCTCGAGAGCTTCCCCAGAAGGGCCAGGAACGCGGCGCGGAGTTGGGGTTCCTCCTCGGGGGTGAGATGGCGGAGGTCTTTGCGTAGCAGAAGGTCCCGTTCCGACGCCCCGCCGGTCGCCTCGGCAGGGGGAAGATCGGGCCCCTCCTCCCCGGCTTCCCCCCGGCCGGGGACGGCCGTGGGCACCACGGACGGGGGAGGGGGCTCGCCCTCCGAAGGGGGGGAGCCCGACTCCCAGTACGCGTGAAACAGACGGTCGAAAACGGGGATGTGGTCGGGAGACGAGGTCAGGAGCGACCGGAGGGCCCAGTACACGGCCCTCGGGTCCTCCACGCCCACGAGCCCCACGGCCCGGCAGGCGTCCACCGCGGCGGCCGGGTGGGCCGGGAGCCCCGCACGCTTGCAAAGCCGGCTAAACGCCAGCACGTGGCCCGCCATGCCGGTGCGGGGAAGGGAAGGGGAGAGTTCGGTCATCGCGTCAGGTCGGTGGGTGGCCCATTCCTCGTCTCCTCCCAATGATCCACGGCTCATCCGGCAAATGATGGGGTGGGCTCGTGGATGAACAGGACTCGCAGTTTGAAGTACTCCTGGTCCCGGAAGCCATAGGCCTGGCGCTTGAGCACCTTGATCTTGTTGTTCAGCCCCTCCAAGGGGGCCGTGGTG
>NZ_BAAHFQ010000190.1:0-5169 GCF_054681715.1 Deferrisoma sp. | reverse complement strand
CCTGTTCGTCGGCCCGTGGGTTCGTTCCACGCTTCCTCCGGACGCTCGGTCGCCCTCACGCCCTTGCGCTTCCCTTCCCTCGTCGTGACCTACTCGGGGGAGGACTTTCACCTCCAAGCCAGTGCCCATGCCGGGCGTACAAACAAAGGGCTTAGCCGCGTCGGCTAAGCCCTTGTTATTACTGGCACGCCCGGAGGGATTCGAACCCCCGACCTACGGATTCGAAGTCCGGCGCTCTATCCAGCTGAGCTACGGGCGCGCGAGGGGCGCAATGCTCCCACGGGGGCCCGGGCGTGTCAAGACGCGCCAAAGGGCGTTGACCCTCAGCGCACTTTTGTTTACAAGGGTCGGCGTGGCCGCATTCAAAACCTTGGTTGGAGATCCGGAACATGCTCGGGAAAAAGCTCAGGGAGGCCCGGCGGGCCCGGGGGTACAGCCTGGAGGAACTCGCAAAGCGCACGGGGTTTTCGAAGAGTTTCCTCTCGCAAATCGAGAACGACAAGAACTCCCCGTCGATCGCGAGCCTCAAGAAGATCACCCAGGCCCTGGGGGTGAGCATCGGCGAGATGTTCATGGAGGACCGGGACGAGCAGGTGTACTTCCTGAAACGATCCGACCGGGTGCCCTATGAGGTCGTTAAGGACAAGGTGATTTTCGAGTTCGGGGCCTCGAAGGTGCCGAACCGGAAGATGGAGGTGATCTTTTTCACCCTGCTTCCGGGCGGGGAGAGCGAAGGTGAGTACTCCCACGAGGGGGAGGAGTTCGGCACCGTGCTCGAGGGCACGCTCCTGTTCGAGCTCGGGGGCAAGGAGTACCGCATGGAGCCCGGCGACTCGATCTATTTCACCTCGTCGATTCCCCACAGGTGGCGAAACCCCGGGCCCGACGTGATGCGGGCCATCTGGGTCATCACCCCGCCGAGCTTTTAGCCCATGGACATCTTCCAGCGCTCCATCCACTCCAACGTGAAGCAGGTGGACCCCGAGCATCTGCTGGTCACGAGCACGCTTCTCGACCTGGAGCACTCGTTCCACCTGGAGCTTCTGGTGCGGCTTCCGGACGGGGTGATCGAGGACGCCAAGGCGAACATGACCAAGGTGCCCCTCACACGCTGCCTCGCCGGGGCCGAGGGGGTCCGGGAGCTCGTGGGGCTCACGATCGGCCGGGGCATCGTCCGTGAGATCACAAAACGGCTCGGGGGGCCCCGGGGGTGCGCCCACATGGTGGAGCTCATCACCGACGCCGTGCGGCTCGTGTCGATGATCCTGATCGGGGCCTCGGTCAACTACTGGGACGAGCTCAAGAAAACGATGACCGAGGAGGAGATCGTGGCCCACGGAAAGAAGCGGCTTCGGAACACCTGCCTCGTGTTCGCGGACGACTGACCGTGGAGACCAAGATCTACACCCTGGCGGAGGCGGTGGGGCTGTTCGTGCGGCCCGGCGACCGGGTGGTCATGGGCGCGGCCCTGGAGTCCCTGATCCCGTTCGCCGCCGGGTACGAGATCGTCCGGCAGGGCATCGGGGATCTCACGCTGATCGGGCCGATCTCCGACATGCTCTTCGACGTCCTGATCGGCGCCGGGTGCGCCGCCCGGGTGGAGGCGGCCTGGGTGGGGAACGTGATGATGGGCTCGGGGTACAATTTCCGTCGGGCCGTGGAGCGGGGCGAACCCCGGCCGCTGGAGGTGGTGGACCACACGAACTTCACGCTCCAGACCGGGCTCAAGGCCGCCAGCATGGGGCTTCCGTATCTGCCCACCCGCACGGCCCTGGGCAGCTCCGTTCTGGAACGAAACCCGGGCCTCCGGCGTCACCGGTGCCCCTTCACCGGGGAGGCGCTGGTGGCCGTGGCGGCCATCGTGCCCGACGTGGCGATCCTCCACGTGCAGCGGGCCGACGCCCAGGGCAACGCCCACGCCTGGGGTAACCTGGGGGTGACCCAGGAGGCGGCGTTCGCGGCCGAGAGAGTCCTCGTGGTGGCCGAGGAGATCGTGCCGCCCTGGGTGATCGCGAGCGACCCGAACCGCACCCTGATCCCGGGGTTCCGGGTGAGCGCGGTGGTGGAGGCCCGGTGGGGCAGCCACCCCTCCCCTTGCCAGGGCTACGCGAACCGGGACCACGCCTTCTACCGGGAGTACCACGCCGCGAGCCGCACCCGCGAGGGGTTCGAGGCCTGGCTGGAGGAGTGGGTGACCGGCGTGGCCGACCACGGCGCGTACGTGGACCGGCTGAGGGCCCAGGGGCGGCTCGACCGACTCCGGGTGGCGGACCACGCCTACTCGGTGGCCGCCGATTTCGGGTATTGAGGGCGGGGCGACAGGCCTCGCCCCTTGGGTTTTCGCGTTCCAGCTTTCCAGCGTTCTAGCCTTCGAGCAGCGGACCCGCCATGGCCGACTACACCCCCGGAGAACTCATGATCGCGCGGGCCGCCCGGGAGATCCGGGACGGGGAGCTCGTGTTCGTGGGCATGCGCCTGCCGCTGCTGGCGTTCCTGCTGGCCCGTTCCACCCATGCGCCCCGCGCCGTGGGGCTCTTCGAGAACGGGGTGCTCCGGGACGCCCCGGCCTCCGATCCCCTGATCACCATGAGCGATCCCCCCAACCTCCGGGGGGCCCGCATGTGCATGGGCATGGAGCTCGCGATGGGGCTCCTCCAGTCCGGGCGGGTGGACCTGGGGTTCATCGGCGGGGCGGAGATCGACCGGTTCGGGAACCTGAACACCACCGAGGTGGGCCCCGACGCGGCCCCGGTGCGGCTGCCCGGCAGCGGGGGCGCCTGCGACATCGCCTGCCTGGCCGGGCGGCTCGTGATCGTGATGAAGCACGAGCGCCGGCGGTTCGTGGAGCGGGTGCGCTACGTGACGAGCCCGGGGCACGGCGACGGCCGGGCCTGGCGCGGGGAGCAGGGGCTTCGGGGGGGCGGGCCCTCGGCCGTCATCACCGACAAGTGCGTGTTCGCGTTTCACCCGCGGACCCGGGAGATGGTGGTCGCCTCGGTTCACCCCGGGGTGGACCCCGGGGAGGTCCGGGCCCTCACGGGATGGCCCGTGGTGATCCCCGACCCCGTGCCCCGCACCCCGGAGCCCACGCCCGAGGATCTGGCGGTGATCCGGCGGTACGACCCGGAGGGGTTTTGGAGCCGGTGACCCAAACGGTCCGCCGCCGCATGTTGGAACTCCTGCGGGCCGGGCCCGCCACCGTGGCCGAACTCGCCCGGGCGCTCGGGCTGCGGGAACCGGAGGCCGCCGAACACCTCGGCCACGCGCTGCGATCGCTTGCGCCCGGGGAGCGGGTCGTCGTGGAACCGGCGCGGTGCCGGGCCTGCGGGTTTTCGTTTCGGGGCCGCGAGCGCACCGGCCGGCCGGGCCGGTGCCCCCGGTGCCGCGCCGAGCGGATCGCGCCGGCCCGGTACCGGGTGGAGGGTCGGGAGGGCTAACGGCATCCGGGCGTGGCCGGCCCCCGGAAACGAGCGTCTCCCACCGGGTGGCGGACCGGCGAAACCCGAGGGGATGTAAGCCGATGTTCGAGCCAGCCTACGTCTGTGCCTGGCGTTCGGGCCGGCTGTACGACGCCGTCCGGACGGCCTATCAACGGCTCGCCGCCTGCGATCTTTGCCCCCGACGCTGCGGGGTGAACCGGCTTCGGGGGCAGACCGGCGTGTGCCGCACCGGGCTCCACGCCAAGGTGGCCTCGGCGGGCCCCCACTTCGGGGAGGAGCGGCCGCTCGTGGGCTTCGGGGGCTCGGGCACCGTGTTCTTCTCGGAGTGCAACCTGCGGTGCCGGTTCTGCCAGAACTGGGACATCTCCCAGGACGGCGAGGGCGTCCTCACGCCGGCCCACCGCCTGGCCCGCACGTTCCTGTGGATCCAAGCCCGGGGCTGCCACAACCTCAACCTCGTGACCCCCTCCCACGTGGTGCCCCAGATCCTCGCGGCCCTCGCCCTCGCGGTGCGCCGGGGCCTCCGGATCCCCCTGGTGTACAACACGAGCGGGTACGACAGCGTTGAGACCCTCCGGCTCCTGGACGGCGTGGTCGACATCTACATGCCGGACCTCAAATGGGTGGAACGGGGCGTGGGGGAACGGCTCGCCGGCGCGCCCGACTACTGGAAGGCGGCCAGGGCCGCGGTGAAGGAGATGCACCGCCAGGTGGGGGACCTGGTGGTGGACGCGAGGGGCATCGCGGTGCGGGGGCTCCTGGTGCGGCACCTGGTGCTCCCCGGGGGACTCGCCGGCACCCGGGAGGTGATGCGGTTCCTGGCCCGGGAGGTCTCGCCTCGGACCTACGTGAACGTGATGGCCCAGTACCGTCCCGTGGGCGAAGCCCACCGGCTGCCCCCGCTCGATCGTCGGCCCACCCGGGCCGAGGTGGCCGAGGCGGTGCGGATCGCCCGGGAGGAGGGGATCACCCGGCTCGACCGGTGAGGGGATCTACGGCCGACGGCAGGCGTCCCGACGGCTCCCGGCGCAGCAGCACACCGCCAGGCAGGCGAGCACCGCGGCCAGGGCCACCCAGGTGGCCGGGGTCCAGCGATCCGGTGTGTACCCGAAGGCCCAGCCCGTGATCACCAGGGCCACGGCCAGCACCACGGCCAGGCCCGACACCACCCGGCACGGCTTGGATTCCCAGAATCCCATGGTACCCTCCTCTCCGGCGTGGCGGCTTGGCCGCTCGGCGGCCGGGCGGCCGATCCCCCTTCGGCCCCGGGGGGGCGAAGGCCGCTGGGATCACCGCGGGTTGGGAGACCTCAGTTCGCAGGTCCAAGCATAGCGTTCGGTCGTCGGGGCGCAACCCCCCGGCCGTCGCGCGCCGGGGCCCGGTCCCACGCCCCGGCGTGCTTGCGTCCTACTACCAGGTTGCCTTCCAACAGACACCCAGCTTGAAGCCCGGCAAGGGGCCTGGTTCCGGCCGTGCGTGAGTGCGGCATCCGGCTTACGCTGCATCCGGCACTCAGCCCGGCGGCTCCATGAACGGCGAGAACGCGAACGTTGGCGAGCCATTGGTGGGATTATGGCGAGAAAGACATCGGCTGAGTGCCGGATGCAGCGACTGTAGGAGCCACGCCCGGCGCTCCACCAGGCCCCTTGCCGGGCCGAATCAGGGAACGGTAGCTTTGAACGCAACTTGGTATCAGGGGCAGGCCGCGGCCGGGGCGCCCGTGTGGGAT
>NZ_BAAHFQ010000189.1:0-5173 GCF_054681715.1 Deferrisoma sp. | reverse complement strand
TCCGCCGGATCACGGAGTGCGGGTCGGTGAGTTCCCTGTTCGTTTAGCCTCGAGACGTTCTCGGAAAGGAAGAAGAACCATGCACGCGGAAGTCGAGTTTTCGGTGGAGCCCAAAGAGGGCGTGGGGAAGGGCGTGGCCCGCAAGCTCCGGGCCGCGGGCCGCACCCCCGGGGTGGTGTACGGCCCCGAGATGGCGCCCAAGATGGTGACGTTCCGGGAGCAGGACCTGGTGAAGGCCCTGCGCACCCCGGCCGAGCGCAACGTGTTCCTGCGCCTGAGGAGCAGCGATCCCGACCTCGAGGGGATCCGGGTGATCGTGAAGGACCTGCAGGTGGACCCGGTCAAGCGCCGGTTCATCCACGCGGACTTCTACAAGCTGGACCCGAACCGGGTCATTCACGCCACCGTGCCGGTCCATCTGGAGGGCACCCCCATCGGCGTGAAACTGGGCGGGATCCTGCAGGTCGTGCGCCGGGAGCTCCGGGTGGCCTGCAAGCCCGACGACCTGCCGGACGCGATCACCCTGGACGTGACCGAGCTCAATCCCGGCGAGTCCGTGCACGTGAGCGACATCACCCCGCCGGAAGGGGTGCGGATCCTGACGAGCCCGGAGCTCGCCGTGTGCGTGATCGTGGCCCCCTCGGGTTACGCCGAAGAGGGCGAGGAGGAGGCCGAGGAGGAGACGGCCGAGGCCGAGGCCTAGCCCCTGGGCCGGTCCATGGGTCCCTTCCTCGTGGTGGGGCTCGGAAACCCGGGCCCAGAGTACGAGGACACCCGCCACAACATCGGGTTCCAGGTGGCGGACGAACTAGCCGGGCGCGCCCGCGCCGGCCGGTGGCGGGACGCCTGCCGGGCCCGGGTGGCCGAGGGGCGGCTGGCGGGGCAGCCCGTGGTCCTCGCGAAGCCCCAGACGTATATGAACCGGAGCGGCGAGGCCGTGGGCCGGCTGGTGGACCGGTTCGGGGTGGAGCTCGAGCGGCTGATCGTGGTCCACGACGATCTGGATCTCCCCTTCGGGGCCATCCGGATCCGGGTACGGGGCGGGCACGGGGGGCACAACGGCATCCGCTCCATCTTGGCCGTGCTCGGCACGGGGGAGTTCGTGCGGGTGAAGGTGGGGATCGGCCGGCCCCAGGGGAAAGGGGACGCGGCCGACTACGTGTTGAGCCCGTTTTCGGCCGACGAGGCCGTGGAGATTCCGGCGATCCGGGCGCGAGCCGCCGACGCCGTTTTCCATATCATAGGGGAAGGGCCTTTGCGGGCCATGAACCGGTTCCACACCTAACCTTTTTTTCGGAAGGGAGGGAAACATGGAAAACCTGAGCAGTTGGACCGTGTACGCGCCCCTTGTGGGCATCGGCGGGCTCATCGTGGCCGCCTTGATCTACTCGTGGATCAAGAACCAGCCCGCCGGCAACGAGCGCATGCAGGAGATCGCCGACCTGATCCACGAGGGGGCCATGGCGTTCCTGCAGAGCGAGTACAAGATCCTCGTCATCTTCATCGCCGTCGTGTTCCTGCTCCTGTTCTGGAAGATCGCGCCGATGACCGCCTGGGCGTTCCTGGGCGGGGCGGTGTGCTCCATGGCCGCCGGATTTTTCGGCATGAAGGCCGCCACCCGGGCGAACGTGCGGACCTCGGCCGCGGCCAAGGACGCCGGCATGGGCAAGGCCCTCTCCATGGCGTTCTCGGGCGGGGCCGTGATGGGGCTTTCGGTGGCGAGCCTGGGGCTCCTGGGCCTCGGGGTGGCCTTCTACGTGTTCGGGGACCCCGAGAGCGCCCAGTACATCAACGGGTTCGCCATGGGCGCCTCGTCGATCGCGCTGTTTGCCCGTGTGGGCGGCGGCATCTACACCAAGGCCGCCGACGTGGGCGCCGACCTGGTGGGCAAGGTCGAGGCCGGCATCCCCGAGGACGACCCGCGTAACCCGGCCACCATCGCCGACAACGTGGGCGACAACGTGGGCGACACGGCCGGCATGGGCGCCGACATCTTCGAGTCGTACGTGGGGTCGGTGGTGGCCACCATCGCGATCGCGGCCACGAGCGCGGTGATCCCGGCCACCGAGAAGCTCGCCTACATGGCCTACCCGCTCCTGGTGATCATGGCCGGCCTCGTGGCCAGCGTGATCGGCGTGGTGTCCATGAAGATCCTGGAGAACCAGGGTCCGGCCAAGGCCCTGCGGAACGTGACCTTCGTGTCCGCCATCCTCCTGGTGATCGGGGCCTACGCCATCGCCAACAAGCTCGGACTGCCCATCGGCGTGTTCTACGCCGTGGTGTTCGGTCTTGTGGCCGGCATCGCCATCGGGCTCGTGACCGAGTACTACACCGCCGCGAAGCCGATCGTGCGGATCGCCGAGGCCTCCCAGACCGGCCCGGCCACGAACATCATCACCGGGCTCGCCGTGGGCATGGAGAGCTGCGCGATCCCCGTGCTCTTCATCGCGGCCGCCATCTTCGGCTCGTACCACCTGGCCGGCCTTTACGGCATCGGCGTGGCCGCGGTGGGCATGCTCTCCACCGTGGGCGTGACCATGAGCGTGGACGCCTACGGCCCCATCGCCGACAACGCCGGGGGGATCTCGGAGATGGCCGAGCTCGGCCCCGAGGTGCGGGAGGTGACCGACACCCTGGACGCCCAGGGCAACACCACCGCCGCCATCGGGAAGGGCTTCGCCATCGGCTCGGCCGCGCTGACCGCGCTGGCCCTGTTCGCCGCGTACTCCTCGGCCGCCGGGCTCGCCGAGATCAACCTGACCGACCCCAACACCGTGATCGGCATGCTGATCGGCGGCATCATCCCGTTCCTGGTGGGCGCCATGACCATGACCGCGGTGGGCGACGCCGCCTACGACATGGTGAACGAGGTCCGCCGGCAGTTCCGGGAGATCCCGGGCCTGATGGAGGGCACGGCCAAGCCCGACACGGCCACCTGCGTTTCGATCTCGACCCAGGCGGCCCTGCGGAAGATGATCGTGCCGGGCCTCACCGCCGTGATCGTGCCGGTGGTGGTGGGCTTCGTGCTCGGCGCCGAGGCCCTGGGCGGGCTCCTGGCCGGTGCCACCGTGACCGGCGTGCTGCTGGCGCTCTTCATGGCCAACGCCGGCGGCGCCTGGGACAACGCGAAGAAGTACATCGAGAAGGGGGCGCTCGGCGGCAAGGGCTCCGACGCCCACAAGGCCGCCGTGGTGGGCGACACCGTGGGCGACCCCTTCAAGGACACCTCCGGGCCCTCGATGAACATCTTGATCAAGCTGATGAGCGTGGTGAGCCTCGTGATCGCCCCGCTCCTGCCCCACATGTAGGCCCGGTTTTTGGAAACCGTGAAACGAAAAAAGCCGGCCCCTCGGGGCCGGCTTTTTTCGGCCGGAGGCGGAAAAAAGCGGCGCGATCGCCTTGACGAATCCATAACGGGATTTTATTATGCCGACCTGCATCCCGGCCCGACCCTCGGGGGCGCTTTCCGGGACGCCTTTTGGCGTGAGACAACGGGATAGGAACGGCGATTCAAACCGGATCGGTGGTGTTTTGCTCTTGCCGGGGTCCGTTTTGCGCTTGACCCCGTAGGGGGCCGTGGCTAAAATGAGCGGCCCTTCACAAGCGTAGGATTGTCTCTTTACGGCCCCGGAGGGGCAGGCACAGGGATTACCGTGGCTCGGAGAAAAAAATCCAGTTACATCATCCAGTCCGTCACGAACGCCCTCGATCTCCTGGAGGAGTTCCGGGGCGAGGAGACCGAACTGGGGGTCACCGAACTCTCGAAGCGCCTCGGGCTTCACAAGAACAACGTGTTCCGGCTCCTGGCCACCCTGGAGAGCCGGGGCTACATCGAGCAGAACAAGGTCACCGGCAACTACCGGTTGGGCCTCAAGGTCCTCGAGCTCGGCCAGGTGTTCATCAAGCACATGGGCCTTCTCAAAATGGCCCGGCCGATCCTCGAGGAGATCGTCGAGAAGTGCAACGAAACCGCCTACCTGGGTCTCATCCGGGACGACCGGGTGGTGTACGTGGATGTGGTCGAGGCCCGGCACCCGGTGCGGGTGGTGAGCCGGGTGGGGGTGGGCCTGCCGGTGTACTGCTCGGCCGTGGGCAAGGCCCAGATCGCGTTCGAGTCGGCCGACGAGGTCGAGCGGATCCTGGGCGAGATCCAGTTCAAGCGCTACACCCGGAACACCATCACGGACCGTGAGGAGTTCCTCAAGGAACTCGAGAAGATCCGGGAGCAGGGATACGCGATCGACGACGAGGAGTTCGACGAGGGGATCCGGTGCGTGGGCGTGCCCGTGCGGGATTACACCCGGCGGGTGGTGGCGGGGCTTTCCATCTCGGGGCCGGCCTATCGGTTCACGGACGAGCGGCTCCAGGAGGAGTTGATCCCGCTGGCCGTGGACGCCGGAAAGAAGCTCTCGGCCCGCCTCGGGTTCGACGTGGGGCAGGGTCTATAGACAGACGACCGTTGTCCTCCCTCAAGGCCCGCCGTGACCCGGCGGGCCTTTTTGCTCCCTCTGGTTTTAGCGAGACTGAAATTTTTAAGGGAGCATAAAGCCGCTTGACCTCGGCCAAACCCGGCCCCTAGAATGCGGCGGCCTGTAAACCCCCGTTGGGAACCGCCGCCGAGGGCGGCGTGCCGTTGGAGAGGGCATCCGTTGGCAGACGAGACCTCCGAGACCCGCCCCGCGGTGCGGAAGGCCGCCGTCGCCGGCAGTCCGGGGCGCCGGAGGAGCCGCCGACGGGCGGCCGCGCGCGAGGCCGGGGCCGAAGAGTTCAACATCGGGGCGAAGATCAAGCGGTTGCGCCAGGAAAGGGGCAAGACGCTCCAGGACGTGGCCGACGAGACCGGGTTCAGTCCCGCCCTGATCTCCCAGATCGAGAACAACAACGTTTCACCCCCGCTTGCGACGCTCTCGCGGATCGCCCGGGTGCTGGGGGTGACCATGGGGTATTTCTTCCGGGACGAGGGTCCGGAGGTGCCCTACGAGGTGGTCCGCCGCGAGGAGCGCCCGGTGGTGAGCCAGGTGATCTCCCGCACCGGGGGAAAGCACGGCTACATCTACCAGGCCCTCACGTTTCACAAGCGCGACAAGCTGATGGAGCCGTTCCTGCTCCACGTGGACCCGGCCACCCGGCAGGACGAAAGCCAGTACTGCCACGAGGGCCAGGAGTTCCTGCT
>NZ_BAAHFQ010000188.1:0-5228 GCF_054681715.1 Deferrisoma sp. | reverse complement strand
GGCCAGCACGCGTGGCGGTTCCCCGTGTTCCCGAAACTCCTGGTGAAACTCGTCTTCAACGAGGCGGACGAGGACTTCCCGCCCGACGTCCACCTGCTTTTCGACGCCAGGGCCCTGGAGTTCTTCGGGTTCGAGTGCCTGAGCTTTCTCCCGGATTACTTCGTTTCGCGACTCTTCGAGGCGGCCCGGGGGGGATAAGCGGAGGCAGGAAGGGCCGGAGGCTCGCGGGGGCGACCGTAGCCTCTGTCCCCCGAAGTGGCCCGGCACCCTGGTACCACCCTATGGTGGACCACCCCGAACACGCCCAGCCGCGCCGCCCTCGGCATCGCCACTCCTCTCCTCCCGTCGCCCACCTGCCCCGGCGGGGACCAAGGCTGGCACAACTTATTAACTTTGCTGCGTCCCCTCCTCCCTCCTTGCTGCGTCCCCTCCTCCGCTCCCATCTCACTCGGTTACTTTTAGCGGCGTAACTGTTTCTACACGGTTGTTTTCATCATATGTAACTTCAAACGCAACCTCTTTACCATCAAAAATCGCCTCCGTTGGCGTACCAATAACTTCCCAAAGGCCCAAAGTAAGCACATCCGCTGTTCCGTGAAGCAGAGCTCGCCCAGCTTTTGCGCCAGTGCTGTAGCCCTGCACAAATTTGAAAATATCTTTTTTCTTCCCATCACTCTCTTCTGTATGGACAGGGCTACCGAACTCCGCTATTAAGGCACTACGAGGAGTCCCTACGCGCAAAACACTCAGATCCTTCTCCGTCGGCTGCCTTGTCGCCATAACAACGGAGCAGGCCTGAAGCATAAGGCCAATGCACGCGCACGCAAGAAATCTAACCATATTCAACCTCCCTTTTTAGTGACGGACGGGACGCCGCCAGTTATTCCGTTTCGGCACTGCATCCTCCCTTCCCTCGCGCTGTTCACACCACGCGTCCGGGGTCTACCCTCGGCGTACTGTTTGTTTCCCGGTCTCGCAACGCACAACGGCCGCAAGCGCCTCGATGGGCGCTGCGGCCGCGGGTGGTCATCGGAGTGTGGTGTCGGGACATCGCCTCCCCCGGTCGATTTCCCTGTTCAGAGCGCTTCTTTTATAGCCGCCCCTGCGAGTCCCCGTCAAACACGATTTTCCTGCCCCCTACCCTTCCCCCTCGAGTCGAGCGATCATTTCCTCCAGGAGGTCGTAGCCGCCCGCCCAGAAGGCCGGGTCCTCGAGGTCGTAGCCGAGGCCGGCCACGAGGTCGCCGGGGGAGCGGCTGCCGCCGGCCGCCAGCAGCGCCTCGAGCTTGGGCGCGAAGGCGTCGCCCTCCTCCTGGTAGCGTCGGTAGAGGGCCAGCACCAGGAGTTCGCCGAACACGTAGGCGTAGCAGTAAAAGCGGGTGTGCACGAAGTGGGGGATGGCGGCCCAGGCCCAGCGGCTCGCGGGCACCTGCTCCACGGCGTCGCCGTAGGCCGCCTCCAGGGCCTCCATCCAGAGTTCGCACAAGCGCTCGGCCGGGAGGTACCCGGCCCCGCCCTCCTTGTGGGCCCGGTACTCGAACTCCACGTAGAGGTTCTGGCGAAAGGTGGTGGCGATCATGTCCTCGACCCGTTCGGCCAGGAGGTTTCGCCGGAGCACCGGGTCGAGGTCCTCGGCCTCGAGGCGGCGGGCCAGCAGGAGTTCCCCGAACACGCTCGCGGTCTCGGCCATGGGGAGCACGGGCGAGTACTCCAGGAGCGGCTGGCGCCGGGCCAGGGTGAAATGGATGCCGTGGCCGAGTTCGTGGGCCAGGGTGGCCGCGTCCCGGAGTTTGCCCGTGTAGTTCATGAGCACGTACACGGGCAGGTCCGGGGCGACCCCCATGCAGAAGGCGCCGCCGGCCTTGCCCGGCCGGGGCGGGGCGTCGATGCGGCCCTCGTCGAAAAACGACCGGGCGATGGCGGCGAACGCCGGGTCGAAGGCCTCGTAGGCATCGAGAACCCACGCCCGGGCCCGGTCGAAAGGCACGGCCTCGGGCTCGGGGCCGGGAAGGGGGGCCACGAGGTCGGTGCTCCAGAGCTTCTCCACCCCCAGCACCTTCGCCTTCCACCGGTAGTAGCGCCGGGCCAGGCCGTAGCGCGACCGGGTCACCTCCATGAGGGTTTCCACCGCCTGGGGGCTCAGTTCGTTTCTGAGGTGCACCGGCTCCATGGGGTCGGCGTAGCGGCGGAGTTCCAGGTTCTGGCGGTGGTCGGTGACCAGCGCGTTCCACACGGTGGAGAGCGTCACGGCCTGGGCCTCGTAGGCCCCGATGTAGGTCTCGTAGGCCCGGCGGCGCACCCCCCGGTCGGGGTGCTTGAGGAGAGCCATGAGTTCCGGCCCGGTCATTTCGCGCTCTTCGCCGTCGAGTTCGAACCGGTACCGGAACGAGGAGGTGAGCTGGTCGTAGAGCTGGACGAAGGCCGACCGGCCCACCAGGTCCTTGAGCGTCAGGATCGCCTCCTCGGGCTCCGAGAGCCGGTGGGGCCGGAACGCCCGGGAGTGTTCCAGGTGGTGGCGGTAGGGAGCCAGGTCCGGGTGGGCCACGGCCTCGGCGAACCGCGCGTCGTCGATGCGGTCGAGTTCGAGGTCGAAGAAGACCGTCTCCTTGTGGGCCCGGGTGGCGGCCTCCTTGACCCTCTGGAGGAGCCCCACGTGGGCCGGCTGGGTGGAGTCGGAGGCGAAGAGGAGGTGCGCGAAGGCGTAGGGGCGAAGCGGGCGGCCCACCACGGCCTCGTACTCGCGCACGGCCCGGCCGAGGTCCGGCGGGGAGGCCTCGGCCACCCGGCCCCGCCAGGCCTCCCGGAAGGCGCGGGCCGCGGGCTCGATGGCCCCGATGTCGGCCTCGAGCCGCGGGTCGTCGAGCCCCCGGTAGAGGGGGGTCAGGTCCCACTGGGGAAGACGGGTGTCGGTCATGGGAGTCCTCCGGGTCTTGGGGCTGGGCGGCTTGCCCGCCAGGCGGCGAGGCGGCCCACCCCTTCGTGATTCCATCCGAACGTGGCGCTCGTTGCGGTCGTTGCGTGAGAATCCCATCACGCCGTCGCCGGTGCACGGCGTCGGAACTTCCGGGTTTCACCCCACGCTCGCCAAGCACGCCACGGAACCCAAATGAAAACGTGGGGGTCGTTGCGGGCGTGGCGTGAGACCGCCCCGGCGGTTTCGCGTGGGGGCGGGATCGGCTATGCTACCGGCTTTGCCGAGGAGGTGCCATGGTTCCGGTTCCCCGCGAGATCTGGGTGGAGTGTCGGGTGCCCCACGCCCACATCTACCACGTGCGCTACACCCTCGACGCCTACGAGGGGCTCTGCCTCGCCTCCACCGTGGAGGACCCCGCCGGCCGGGTGCGGCTCCTCTCCACCGAGGACCGGTGGGAGGAACTCCGGGAGGTTCTGGACGCCCTGGCCCAGGAAGTTCCCCTGACGATCCTGGACCAGGGAATCGTGGGGCCGAAGGGCGGGGCGTGAGGCCCCCGTTCGATCCCGACCGCGTGCTCCGGGCGGCCCTGGCCCGGGGCGGGGACCTGGCGGACGTCTTCTGGGAGACGACCCGCTCGGCCACCGTGGTGCTGGAGGCCGGGCGGGTGGAGGAGGCCCGGTCGGCGGTGCGCCAGGGCGCCGGGATCCGGGTGGTGGAGGGGGAGGCCGAGGCGTACGGGTACCGCACGGCCCCGGACCCGGACGCGCTCGTGGAACTCGCCTCGGAGGTGGCCCGGCTTCGGCCGGACGGCCTGCCGGCGGAGCCCGCGGCGTCGGCCCCCGCCGAGGGCCCCGGGCCCGAGGGCGACCCGTTCGCCCACCTCGATCTCGGGGCCCGGGCCGATCTGGCCCGAAAGCTCGACCGGGTGGCCCGGGGCGTGGACCCGCGGGTGGTGCAGGTACGGGTGGTGTACCGGGACCACGCCCAGGAGGTCTGGGTGTCGCCGTCCGACGGTCCCCCGGTGCGGGACCTGCGCACCGGGTTCTACCTCGGGGTGCTGGTGGTGGCCCGGGACGAGCGGGGCGCCCAGACCGGGTATGAGGCCGTTGCCGCAAACCGGGGGTGGGAGCAGTTCGACGAGGAACCGCCCGAGGAGGCGGCCCTGGCGGCGGCCCGGCGGGCCGCGCGGCTCCTGGAGGCCCCCCGGGCGCCGGGGGGCCGCATGCCGGTGGTGATCGCCGGGGAGGCCGGGGGCACCATGATCCACGAGGCCGTGGGCCACGGGCTCGAGGCCGATCTGGTGCTCCAGGGGCACTCGGTGTACGCGGGCCGCCTGGGCGAACGGGTGGCCTCCGATCGGATCACGGTGGTGGACGACCCCACCCTGCCCGGCCGCCGGGGCTCGTACCGGTTCGACGACGAGGGCACCCCCGCCCGCCGCGCGGTGCTGATCGAACAGGGGGTGCTTCGGGGGTTCCTCCACAGCCGGACCACGGCCCGGAGGATGGGCGCGGCGCCCACGGGCCACGGCCGGCGGGAGTCGTTCGCCCACCGCCCGATCCCCCGCATGGCCAACACCTTCATCGCGCCGGGCCCGGACGACCCGGGGGAGATCCTTCGCGACACCCCGAGCGGCCTCTACGTGACCCGGATGGGCGGGGGCCAGGTGGACACGGTGAGCGGGGATTTCGTGTTCGAGGTGGCCGAGGGGTTCCGGATCGAGAACGGCCGGGTCGGGGAACCCGTGCGGGGGGCCACCCTGGTGGGGAACGGCCCCCGGGTGCTCCTGGCGATCGACCGGGTGGGGTCGGACCTGGGGTTTTCGGTGGGCACCTGCGGCAAGGACGGCCAGGGCGTTCCCGTGGCCGACGCCCAACCCACGCTCCGGATTCCCGAGATGGTGGTGGGGGGCGAGGCGGAGTAGGAACTCACGCAAAGCTCGCAGCGATCGCCACGGTTTTTGGGGTATCTTGGTGGGCTTGGCGAGCGTGGCGTGAGAACCGAAGTCCTGACGCCGGGTCCTGGCGACGCCGTGGGGGAGTCTCACGCAACGACCGCAACGATCGCCACGTTTTTATTCGGTTTTCGTGGCGGGCTTGGCGAGCGTGGCGTGATACACAAAGTCCCGACGCCGGGACCCGGCGACGCCGTGAGGGTTTCTCACGCAACGACCGCAACGAGCGCCACGTTATCCTTATGGGTTTTGTCGCGTTCTTGGCGAGAGCCCCGGACCAGCGGAACCGGCCGGAGGTGAGGCGATGGACGAGGTGCGGGCGCACGTGATCGTGGGCGGGCGGGTTCAGGGGGTGTGGTTC
>NZ_BAAHFQ010000187.1:0-5281 GCF_054681715.1 Deferrisoma sp. | reverse complement strand
CGAACCACGGGAGCACCACGACGCCGGAGCGCCGGAACGCCTGGTCGCCGCCGTAGAACAGGGCCGCCGGCCCGTCGGGGTCGCCGGAGAGGGTCCGCCAGTAGCGAAGGTTAGAGAAGAACTCCGGGGTGACGGTCTGGCCGGATTTGATCTCCACCGGAATCCGGTGCGACCCGAGATCGACGAAAAGGTCGATCTCGTGACCGGCTGCGTCGCGCCAGTAGGAGAGGCTCGGCTGCTCCCCCCTGTGGAGGAACGCCTTGAGGAACTCGCTCACCACAAAGGCTTCGAACACCGCTCCCCGCTCCGCCCGGTGAAAGAGCTCTTCGGGGGTCCGGATCCGAAGCAGGTAGCACAGCAGCCCCGTGTCCAGGAAATAGAGCTTGGGGCTTTTGATCAACCGTTTCCCGAAGTTCTCGTGGTGGGGACGAAGCAGCGCCACCAGAAAGCTCGCCTCCAGCACCGAGAGCCATCGCCGCGCCGTCGAGTGCGTGACCCCGGCGTCGGACGCCAGTGCCGAGAGGTTCAGCAACTGCCCCGTTCGCCCGGCACAAAGGCGGACGAAGCGGCCGAAGGTTTCCAGGTCTCCCACGTTGACCACGGTTCGCACGTCGCGTTCGATGTACGTCTGGTAGTAGCTCGCGAGCCACTCCCGCGGGTCGACTCCCGTAGCGTGGATCCGCGGGTAAAACCCGGTGTACAGGGTCTCGAACAGCCCCCGGGGGGGCGCCGGCAGGCGATGGGCCGGGACATCCCTGCCCAGGGTGTCGAACGAAGGCGGCTCCGCGCCCAGGAGTTCCGCCAGGGAGAACGGCAAGAGGTGGAGCACGGCGCACCGTCCCGCCAGCGACTGGGAGATCCGCTCGAGCGGCAGGAAATTGTGGGATCCCGTCAGCACGAAGCGCCCGTTCGCGTCGGGGGTCTCGTCGACCAGGACCTGGATGTACGAGAACAGCTCCGGGGCCCGTTGCACCTCGTCGAGGATCACCGGCCCGGGGAACTGCGCCAGGAACCCCCGCGGATCCTCGATGGCAAACGTCCGCTGGTCGGGGAGCTCCAGCGAGACGTACGCGTGCTCGGGGAACGCCGCGCGAACCAGGGTGGTCTTTCCCGACTGGCGCGGGCCGGTGAAGCTGACCACCGGGGACCTTTCGGCGGCGCGGACGAGCCTCGAGGCGAGCGTGCGCGGGATCATGGCGGCTCCGTGACGATTGAATATTCGATATTCAATCATCACCACCGGGAGCTCGCGGCAAGCCGAAGGGGGGCTCAACGACGAATGGAGACGGGTCCCCGGGCCCCGCGGTTTACGGCGAACGGAGGACCTCGGCGAATTGGGCCGGGCTCAGGATCCGGCAGGGGGCTACGCCGGAAAGGGCCAAGAGGTCGCGGTCGCCGGTGACAAGCGCGTCCGCGCGGGCCACAACGGCGTGGGCGAGGAGGTAGTCGTCTTTCGGATCGCGCACCACGCGGGGGATGGGTTCGGGGATGGGGGGCAAAAGCTCGGAGCAACCGCGGAGGATATCAGCAAACCGCTGCCACACCTCGGGAGAAATCCGGCTTGCGAGGTAGGCCTTCCGCCGAATCACGACGGACAGTTCCTCCAGGAGTTCTTCGGGAAGAAGGATCGTGTATTGACCGAGGATGCCCGCCTCGACCACGAACTCGACCTCCCCCCCTCCCCTCCTCGCCAAGAGGTAACTCACAAACAGGTTTGCGTCGATCAAGGCGCGGAGCACGGCTCACGGCCCCCGGAAGCGCACTTTCCCTTTCTCTTCGAGACTGCTCACGGCCTCCCGAACGAGGTCGTCAGCCAACCGGTTGCGGTCTTCGGGCGAAAGATCAACCGCCCGGCTCCCCACCGCGTCGGCAAGGGCCCGAAGTTCCTCTAGGGCCCTGTGTCGTTCCACGTCGTCTCGCGCCCGCTTCAACTCCTGGTACTCCTCGAACGACAGCAGGACGGCCCGGGGGCGTCCCCGCCTCTCGATCACCACCCCCTCGCGGTGCTCGCTGACCCAGCGCAGGAGCTCCCCGAACCGGATTTTCGCGGCGGTGGCGGAAACCGTGGTGCCCATGGGTAACCCTCTATTTGGTTATTCTAATGATCAATTCCCCGATCATTCTCCCCGATTCTTCCCCGACCGTCGTCCCCAGTCAAGCAAAACCCCGTGACAACCCGGCGGGCGGGGATCGGCCCCGGCGGGCCGTTGTGGTACCCTCCGGCCTCCGGTTCTCCCACGCGAAAAGAGGAGGGAGCGCGGTGCGGCGAAGGGAACGGGAGGTCACGGACCCGGCCGAGATCGAGGCGATCCTTCGAGAAGCCACGGTGTGTCGGCTGGGGCTCCGGTGGGGCGAGGAGGTGTACGTGGTGCCCCTGAGCTTCGGGTACGAGCCCGGACGGCTCTACTTTCACGGCGCATTCGAGGGGCTCAAGATGGAACTCCTTCGGGCTGAGCCCCGGGTCTGCTTCGAGGTGGACCTGGTGGACGGGGTCCGGCGGGAGGGGCCTCCGTGTTCCTGGGGGTTCCGGTACCGGAGCGTGATCGGCTGGGGCCGGGTGGCGGTGGTAGAGAGTCCGGAGGAAAAACGCCGCGGCCTTGCGGCCATCGTGCGCCAGTTCGGGGGGCCGGCCGAGGGGGTGGGGTTCCCCGATGCCGCGGTGGCGGCCACGGCGGTGCTCCGGCTCGACATCGAGAGGATGACCGCGAAGCGGGCCGGATGAGGCTGGGCGGCTGGGCGGCTGGGCGGCTGGGCGGCTGGGCGGCTGGGCGGCGATACCGCCACTGAAATTAGAGGGTTACACGAATTTTTTCCGCCCCTCCCTCCGCGGCCGGAAACCGTTGACCGACGACCGGTGACCGATGACCGAAGTCTTGGAGGACTCGCGCATGATCGAGGGGTTCGAGATCCGCGAGGTGCGGCCCGGGGAGTACGAGGCCCTGGGCCGGTTGCTCGTCGAGGTGTACGCGGCGCTCCCCGGGTTTCCGCGGCCCGAGGACCAGCCCGAGTATTACGAGAAACTCCGGAACGTGGGGCGCATGAACGAGGAGCCCGACACCCGCGTGCTCGTGGCCGTGCCCCGGACGGCCGGATCGCGGGCGGGGTCGTCTATTTCGGCGACATGGCGCGCTACGGCTCGGGCGGCACGGCACCCCAGGAGAAGAACGCCTCGGGCATCCGGCTCCTCGGGGTGGACCCGGCCTTCCGGGGCCGGGGAATCGGCCGGGCGCTCACCGAGGCCTGCATCGCCCGGGCCCACGGCCAGGTGATCCTCCACACCACCCGGGCCATGGAGGCGGCCTGGCATATGCACGAGGGCATGGGGTTTCGGCGATCCCCCGACCTCGATTTCCTCCAGAAGGATCTCCCCGTGTTCGGGTTCCGGCTCCGGCTCACCCAACGGGGTTGACACGCCGGGCCGTCACCCCACGGCCGTAGGACGGCAACCGGCACGCCTATTGAAGGGCGTCCAGGACCTCCACGGGGTACCTCGGGATCGTGCGGTCGGCCGTGACGAGGACCAGGTCCTCCACCTGGGCCTGCGCGACAAGGATCCGATCGAACGGATCCCGATGAATCGGAGGGAGGGACGCAAGCCGCTCCGCGTGGGTGAATTCGATCGGGAGCGTCTCGAACCCCGCCTCGACGAGAACGGAGGCGAGCCCATCAGGCGCTTCCAACTTTCCCAGGCCCTTCTTGATTGCGATCTCCCACGCCGAGGCGGCGCTCACGTACACGGGGTTGCGGCCGTCGGAAATCGCGGCCCTCGCCCGTTTTCCCAACCGCGGATCATCCGCCAACCACCACAGGATGGCGTGGGTGTCCATCAGGAACCTTCGCACGACCCACCCTCGAACGCCCGGATGACGTCTTCCGGGGTCTCGTCGAAATCCGGGGCGATCCGGACCCTCCCCTTCAGCAGCCCCGGGACCCGGACGGCCCGCTCCTCCCGGTGGGGCACGAGATCCACGTAGGGCTCCCCCGCCCGGGCGATGACCACGCGATCCCCCTGCCGGGCCCTTCGGGCCAACTCCGAGAGTCGCGTCTTGGCCTCGTGCATATTCACCTGGATTCGCGCCATGGCCCTTCCTCCGCGCTCCATTTTGGTTAGCCAAGGTTAGCCCGGAGCATGCCGCCGGGCAAGCGGAACCGGAGGGGACTAGGCGCCCAAGGCCTCGCGGGGCCCGTTCCCTTCGGCAAGCGGAGTTGCTCCTTGCCCCCCGGCGAGGCGGCGTGCTAGGTTTCCGCGCTTGTCCAACCCGATGCGCACCTTGGGAAAAGGAGCGGTTCGATGGCGATCACCCGGGACCAGGTGCTCCACGTGGCCCAGTTGGCCCGGCTGGAGTTCGGCGACGACGAGATCGACGCCTTCACCGAGCAGCTTTCGGCCATCCTCGACTACGTGGCCAAACTCGACGAGCTCGACCTCGCGGACACCGAGCCCATGGCCCACGTGCACGACGCGGTGAACGCGTTTCGAGACGACGAGGTCCGGCCGTCCCTCGGCCAGGAGGCCGTGCTGGCGAACGCCCCAGAGGCCGAGGACGGGTGCTTCCGGGTGCCCAAGGTCATCGAGGCCTGAGGGGAGGCGCGCGATGGAACTTCTCGGCATGACGGTGCGGCGCCTCCGGGGGCTCCTCGACCGGGGCGAGGTGACGAGCGAGGAGATCACCCGAGCCTACCTCGACCGGATCGAGGCCCTGAACCCCAAGCTGAACGCCTACATCACGGTGACCCCGGAGCTCGCCCTGGAGATGGCCCGGGCGGCCGACGCCCGCATCCGGGCCGGCGAGGCGGGCCCGCTCACGGGGATCCCGGTGGGCCTCAAAGACCTCCTGGTCACCAAGGGGGTCCGGACCACCTGCGCCTCGCGGATCCTGGAGAACTTCGTGCCGCCCTACGACGGCACCGCCGTGGCCCGGCTGCGCGAGGCCGGGGCCGTGTTCCTCGGGAAACTCAACCTCGATGAGTTCGCCATGGGCTCGTCCAACGAGACCTCGGCCTTCGGCCCGGTGCGAAACCCCTGGGACCCCGAGCGGGTGCCCGGGGGCTCGAGCGGCGGCAGCGCCGCGGCCGTGGCGGCCGGGCTCGCTGCGGCCACCCTGGGCTCGGACACGGGCGGGTCGATCCGCCAACCCGCGGCCCTGTGCGGGGTGGTGGGCCTCAAGCCCACCTACGGCCGGGTGAGCCGGTACGGGCTCGTGGCCTTCGCCTCGAGCCTCGACCAGATCGGGCCGCTCACCTGGGACGTGGCCGACGCGGCCTGGCTGTTCCAGGCCAT
>NZ_BAAHFQ010000186.1:0-5350 GCF_054681715.1 Deferrisoma sp. | reverse complement strand
GGCCGGCACGCCCACGTCCTCGGCCGCGTCGTAGGGCTTGAGCTGGGCCACGTACTCGTTCATGACCCACTCCTCCAGGGCCTCGGTGCGGCCCTCCCGGAGGAACCGGTCGATCTGGAACGCGGCCTCCTTGCCCCCGGCGAGCCCCGCGATCAGGGTCAGGGGACCGGTCACGCAGTCGCCGGCCGAGAACACCCCCACCCCGTCCACCACGGCCGCGAGCTTGTTCAGGCCCTCCACCCGGATCCGGTTGCCTCGGCCCGCCGCGACCGGGCCGCCCTCCGGCAAAAACCCCAGGTCGATCGCCTGGCCGATGGCCGGGATCACGGCGTCGGTCTCGAGCACGAACTCGCTGCCCTCGATCGGCACCGGGCTGCGTCGCCCCGAGGCGTCGGGCTCGCCGAGCTCCATCTTGATGAGCTCCACCCCCTTCACCTTGCCGTTCTCGTCCAGGACGAGCCGGGTGGGGTTCGTGAGGAACAGGAACTCGATCCCCTCGGCCTTGGCGTCGGCGATCTCCACCTTGTCGGCCGGCATCTCGGCCTCGGTGCGGCGGTAGACGAGCGTCACCTTCTCGTAGCCAAGCCGAAGCGCCGTGCGCACGCAGTCGATGGCCACGTTGCCGCCGCCCACGACCACCACACGCTTACCCACGAACACGGGCTTGCCGAGGGCCACGTTGCGCAGGAAATCGGCCCCCCGCATGAACCCTTCCTTGGCCTCCTCCTCGCCCGGCACCCCGAGCCCCGTGCCGAGCCGTGCCCCCACGGCCAGGAACACGGCCTTGAACCCGTCCTTCACGAGATCGTCCCAGGTGACGTCCCGGCCGACCTCGGTGTTGTACTTGATGGTGACCCCCAGGCCCGCGATGAGATCCGCCTCACGGCGCAGGATCGGGCGGGGCAGGCGGTAGTCCGGGATGCCCACGGCGGCCATGCCCCCGGGCTCGGGCAGGGCCTCGAACACCGTGACGTCGTACCCGAGTTGGGCCAGGTAGTAGGCGCAGGACAGCCCCGCCGGACCGGCGCCCACGATCGCCACCTTCTCCTTGTCGATCACGGGCTTGGGGAGCCGGGGGGGGCGGTTCCGGTCGAGCTCGTAGTCGGCCACGAACCGCTTGAGGTATTTGATCTGGATGGGGCCGTCCACGTTCTGGCGCCGGCAGTTGAACTCGCAGGGCCGCACGCACACCCGGCCCACGGTGCCGGGCAGGCAGTTGTCCTGCCGGATCACCTCCAGGCTGTCCTCGAACCGGCCCTTCTTGATGAGCTCGACGTAGGTGGGGATGTCGAGGTGGGCCGGGCAGGCGCTCTTGCACGGGGCCGTCAGCTTGAACCGGTACTCGCCCCGGGGGATCGGGGACTTCGCCTTCACGGCCTCGTCGAGCTCGGCGCGGAAATGGGTGACGAAGTCGGTGAACGCCTTGCCGCAGGAGCGGCCCAGGTCGCACATGGCCTGGTTCCGGAGCCTCTCGGACAGCCGCTCCACCGCGGCCACGTCGGCGGGTTCCCCGCGACCCTCGCACACCCGGGACAGGGCGTCGAAGATCACCTTGCTCCCCACCCGGCAGGGCACGCACTGGCCGCAGGAGTAGCGCACCAGCCCCTCGGCGTAGGCCCGGGCCATGTCGATGGGGTTCGCCCGGCCGTCCCAGAGCGCGATGCCGTCCCACCCCATGAGGCCCAGGAGCGGGGTGCCGGAGGGAAGTGACCGGGGCACCGGCAGGTCGTCGGCCCCCTGGGCCGTTCCCTGGCGGCTGTCGAGGACCTGACCGCCCCAACTGGAGAAAATCCGATCAGCCATGAACCCCTCTCCTCGCCCGGCTCAGCGGTCGATCTCGCCGAGCACGATGTCCAGGGAACCGATCACCGCGATCACGTCGGCCACCATCCGGCCCTTGATCATCTCCTCCAGGGCCTGGAGGTTGATGAAGCAGGGCGGCCGCACGCGGAACCGGTAGGGCTTCTCGCTTCCGTCGGAGACCAGGTAGTACCCGAGCTCCCCCTTGGTGGCCTCGACGCTCATGTACACGTCGCCCTCGGGCGCCTTGAACCCGCCGCTCATGAGCTTGAAGTGCCGGATCAGGCACCCGATGTCCTCGTACACGGTCTCCTTGGGTGGCGGCGTGATCTCGGGCACGTCGGCCATGACCGGCCCGTCGGGCATGCGGTCGAGGGCCTGCTCCACGATCCGGATGGACTGGCGCATCTCCGCCAGGCGCACCAGGTACCGCTCGTACACGTCGCCCACCGTGCCCGTGGGGATCTCGAAGTCGTAGGTCTCGTACCCGCAGTAGGGCAGGGCCTTTCGCACGTCCCATTTGACCCCGGCCGCCCGGAGCACCGGCCCGGTGATGGAGTACTGGATGCACTCCTCCTTCGAGATGATCCCGATGCCCTCGGTGCGGTTGCGCCAGATCTTGTTCTTGGTGAGAAGAAGCTCGTACTCATCCACCCGCGACGGGAACTCCTTCACAAACGCCCGGGCCTTTTCGAAGAACACGCGCGGCGCGTCCTGGGCGAGCCCCCCGATCCGGATGAAGCTCGGGGTGAGCCGGGCGCCGGTGACGTCCTCGAGCAGGTCGATAACGGTTTCACGCTCTCGGAAGCAGTAGAACAGGACCGTCATGGCCCCGATGTCCAGGGCGTGGGTCGCGAGCCACAGGAGGTGCCCGGCGATCCGCTGGAGCTCGGCCAGGCACACCCGCAGCACGTTGGCCCTCTCCGGAATCTGGTCCTCGATGCCCAGGAGCTTTTCCACCGCGAGGCAGTACCCCAGGTTGTTGATCAGCGCCCCGGTGTAGTCCATGCGGTCGGTGAGGGTCAGGGCCTGGTGGTAGGTCTTCGTCTCGGCGAGCTTTTCCAACCCCCGGTGCAGGTGCCCCAGGTGGGGCGTCGCCTTCACCACGGTCTCGCCGTCGAGCTCCAGCACCACCCGGAGCACCCCGTGGGTGGCCGGATGTTGGGGCCCCATGTTGACGATCATGTTCTTGGTCTCGGACATCTCGACCTCCGGGGATGGCCGGCGCCTCGGGCCGGGCGCGTCGCTCAGCGGTAGACCACCTTCTGGGGAATGCCCTCCAGCGGGAAGTCCTTCCGGAGCGGATGCCCCACATACCCGTCCCACAGGAGGATGCGCCGCAGGTCGGAGTGGCCGTCGAACACGATGCCGAAGAGGTCGTAGACCTCCCTCTCGAGCCAGTTGGCCGCCTTCCACACCCCCTCCACGGTGGGGATCGTGTCGTTCTCCTCCACCGGGGCCTTCAGGCGCAGCCGGCGGTTGTGGGGGAAGGAGTAGAGGTTGTACACGACCTCGAACCGGGGGGTGCGGGGCATGCGATCGACGGCCGTCAGGTCGGCGAGCATATTGAACGCGAGCCGCTCGTCGTCGCGGCAGAACGTGGCCACGTCCACGATGCGGTCCTTGGCCACCACCACGCTCAACTGGCCGCGGAACTCGTGGTGGCCGAGGATCGCGTCGCCGAACTCGGCCTGGAGGAGGTCAACGATCTCGGTGAGGTTGCGCATGGCAGCCCCTCTCTCCCTGGAACGCGAAGGAACCGTTTGGCCCTACCCGGCGGCCGCGGCGGTGTCGGGCCGGTCGGAGAACTTCTCCTGGGCGATCTTGTCCTGGAGCTTGATCAGCGCGGCCAGGAGCTGCTCCGGCCGGGGCGGGCACCCGGGCACATAGACGTCCACGGGCAGGAACTGGTCCACCCCCTGCACGGTGTTGTACACGTTGAAGATGCCGCCCGAGCAGGCGCAGGTGCCGTAGGCGATGACCCATTTGGGCTCGGGCATCTGGCGGTAGATCTTCTGGACCATGGCCGCCATCTTCTTCGTGACGGTGCCGGCCACGATCATGAGGTCGGACTGACGGGGGGACGGGCGGAACACCTCGGCGCCGAACCGGGCGATGTCGTAGGAGGCCGAGGAGGCCACCATCATCTCGAGGGCGCAGCAGGCAAGCCCGAAGGTGGCGGGCCAGATCGAGTTCTTCCGGGCCCAGCCGACCAGCTTCTCCAGGTTCGTCACCAGGACCGGGGGCAGCTTGGTCTCTACTCCCATTCCAGCACTCCTTTCCTCCAGATGTACACGTAGCCCACCAGGAGGATGAACAGGAACACCAGCATCTCGACGAACCCAAAGAGCCCGAGGGCCTTGAACTTCACGGCCCAGGGGTAGAGGAACACCACCTCGACGTCGAACACCAGGAACGCCATGGCGACCAGGTAGTACTTGACGTCGAAGGGTTGGCGAGCGCCGGGGTCCACCTCCATCCCGCACTCGTAGGTGGAGAGCTTGTCCGGATCGGGCCGGCGGGGCCCCAGCACCGACGAGATCAGCACCGTGCCCAGGCCGAACCCGGCCGCCAGCAGGAACAGGATCAGGATCGGAACGTAATTTTGGAGCATCCCATCCTCCCTGGCCCCCCGAGGAACCCCGGGGCCGCCTCACTTTGTGAATCCCCGGTACAAGGCGCGCGGTATGCTACTTGGGCCCAATTTGCGCTGTCAAGCACAAAACCGGCTTTCATTCCGGCACAAATCCTGTAAGGTTTCGAAACTGCCAGGCATTCCTTACGCCCGGCGGGCCGTTCGGCCCTCCCAGGCGTTGATGCACGCCAGCAAAATACCCAGCGTGATGAACGCGCCCGGCGGAAGGATCATGGCGATCACCGGCTGGAACCCCTGCCCCAAAAGGGGCAGCCCGAACCAGGTGCCGTTCCCCAGGATCTCCCGGATGCTGCCGAGCAGCGTCAGGCTCAGGGTGAACCCCAGGCCCATGCCCAGGCCGTCGGCCAGGGCGGGAAGGAGCGGGTGTTTGGACGCGAACGCCTCGGCCCGTCCCAGGATCACGCAGTTCACCACGATCAGCGGGATGAACACCCCCAGGGCCTTGTGCAGGCCGTGGGCGTAGGCGTTCATCACGAGATCCACCACGGTCACGAAGGTGGCGATCACCACGATGTAGGCGGGGATCCGGACCTTGGCCGGAATGGCGTTTCGGATGAGGCTCACCACGGCGTTGGAGCAAAGGAGCACGAACGTGGTGGCGAGCCCCATGCCGATCCCGTTGACCGCCTCGGTGGTCACGGCGAGCGTGGGGCACATGCCCAGCACCAGCCGGAACACCGGGTTTTCCTTGGCAATGCCCTTCCAGAACTGCTGAAACAGGGTCATGGCGGATTTCCGCTAGGAAGCTAGGACGCTATTAACCCGGCGCCAATAGAGGCGCGCAAGGAGCTCGCGAGGGCATGGGGCCTGCTTCCGGCCGTGCGTGAGTGCGGCATCCGGCTTACGCTGCATCCGGCACTCAGCCGGATGGGCGGAACCGCTCAGGAATTCTAG
>NZ_BAAHFQ010000185.1:0-5421 GCF_054681715.1 Deferrisoma sp. | reverse complement strand
GCCGAAGGCCCGAAGGGACAGGGTCGCGGCTGGAAAGCCGCTCCCACAGGTTGGGACAACAGCCGATGCTAGAATCCCAAAGGATTTTGGCGTCCTAGCGTCCCAGCCTCCTAGCATCCCAGCAGGAAGTTACTTGGAAGCTCCGGCAAGCCGCGGGGCGCGGCCTGTTTGCAAAAACAATAACTTCCGCCTCGGCCACACGGTGCGCCGCGGCCGTCTGGACCACGGGACCGACGACCGCGAGACCGGCGACCGTGGACCGAAGTTACTTGGAAGCGAGGGCACCGGGCCCCGGAACCCGTTGGGGGAGTGAAGTTGATCCGGCACGACGGACGGGAAGCCAAAGGACACATGAAGCCCTTTTACTTTGTTGCGCTTGTGCTCGCCCTTGTCCTGGCCGCCTGCGCCGGGCCCCGGCCGGCACAAAAGCCCGGGCCGGAGGCCGGGAAGGAGGCGGCGCCCCTGGGGGAGGGCACGGCGCGGCTCGGGGCCCCGGGGCTCCTGGCCCGGGCCCGCACGGCCTTCGAGGCGGGGGACTACGGCGAGGCTACCGAGGCGGCCCGGAGGGCCCGGGCCATGGCCCCGGACCTGGACGAGGCCTGGCGCCTGGAGGCGCGGGCCCGGGCGGCCACCGGGGATCGGCCCGGGGCCCTGGCGGTGTGGACCGAGGTCCTGGGCCGCGTGCCCGGCGACCCCGAGGCCGCGGAGGCCGCCGCCCGCCTGGCCGCCGATCTGGGCCGGGATGCCGAGGTGGGGGAACTCCTGGCGGGGCAGGGGGAGGCCGCCTCCGGCTGGGCCGGGTGGCTCGCCCTGCGGGCCGGAAGGCCCGGGAGGGCCCGGGACCTTCTCGCGGCCGCGGTGGCCGCCGGTCGCACCGAGTGGCGGGTGGCCCTGGGCCGGGCGCTTTTGGCCCTGGGGGACCTGGACGCCGCGGCCGCCGAGGCCGAACGGGCCACGGCGGAGCGCCCCGACGACCCCGAGGCGTGGCTCCTGGCCGGCGACGTCGCCCGGGAACAGGGCCTCGGCGCCGAGGCCCGGGCGGCCTACGAGGCCGTGCTGGCCCGCGACCCCGGCCGGTACGCGGCCCGGGTGAACCTGGCCTCGGTCCTCCTCTCCCAGGGGGAGGCCGGGGCCGCCGAGGAACTCCTGCGGGAGGCGGCCGAGGGGGCGCCGGGCCGGCCCGAGGCCTGGACGAACCTGGGCCTGGCCCTTCGGTCCCAGGGCCGCTACGCCGAGGCGGCCGAGGCCTACCACCGGGCCCTGGAGGCCCGGCCGGGGTACCTGCCGGCGCTTAAGAATCTGGGCATCTGTTACGAGAAGTACCTGGGGCGACTCGCCGACGCGATCCAGGTCTACGACCGGTACCTGGGACTCGCCCCGGGCGACGAGGAGGTGGCCCGCTGGCGCAAGGCCGCCGAGCGAAGGGCGGGGGAGAAATGACGGGCTTGGGAACGCGCGGTGCCGATCGGGCCAGAATGGGTGACGGCGCGGCGAAAGGGACTCGGGCGGCCGCAGGTAGTTGGTCGCGGGTCGCGGGTCGTTGGTCGCAGGTCGTAGGTCGTAGGTTGTGGAACTTCTGGAGGTCGAGGAACCCGCGGAGGTTATTGGTCGTTGGTCGTTGGGTTCCGCCTCCTCGGGACGGGCGGCAGTTGGCCCGACAAACGACAAACGACGAACGACCCGCGGCAGTTGTCCCGTCCGAACGTTCGCACGTCCCAGCGTCCGCACGGTCAACGATTCACGATTCCCGATTCCCGATTCACGGTTCAAGGCAGTTCCTCCCGCTCCTGGCCGCCCTGGCCGCGGCGCAGATCCTGGCGGGGCCGGTGCGGGCCGAGGGGCCGCCCAAGCCGCCGGCCGAGATCCGGATGAAGGAGGTGGAGATCCGGGGCGAGGTGGAGCGGCCCGGGGTGTTCTACGTGATTCCCCGCCGGGCCACCCCGCTCGATCTGGGCCCCCGCAACCGGGACTTCCGCCCCGAGATTTTGGAGCCGTTGATGCCGGCGGGACGCGAGGACGTTAGGACGTTAGGACGGTAGGACGGTGGGACGGTAGGACGGTAGGACGTTAGGACGGTGGGACGTTCCGTCCGCACGTCCGCACGTCCCAACGTCCGCACGGTTGTCCGTCCGCCCGTCCGCACGTCCTAGCGTCCGCACGGTCAACGATTCACGATTTACGGCAGTTGAAACGATTCACGGAAGTTCAGAGGAGTTCCATCCATGTGGGAAGGCATTGCACGGGCGTTTCAGGAGGGGGGGGTGTTCATGTACGCCATCACCGGGGCCCTGGGGTTCGGGGTGGCGGTGATCCTGGAGCGCCTGTACTGGCTGCTGGGGCGGTTCAACGTGGACGGCCGGAAGTTCTTCGGCGAACTCAGGAAGCTGATCGAGGCGGGGGACCTGGAGGCCGCCCGGGAACTCTGCGGCGACGCGCCCCTGCCCCGGATCCTCCGGGCCGGCATCGAGGCGGCCCTTCAGCCCGGGGCCTCGGAGCGCACGGTGCAAAACGCCGTGGACGAGGAGGCCCTGGCCGTGATCCCCAAGATCGAAAAGCGCATCCACTACCTCTCCATGATCGCCAACGTGGCCACCCTGATGGGGCTCCTGGGCACGATCCTGGGGCTCATGCAGGCGTTCCAGGCGGTGGCCGGGGCCGACCCGTCCCAGAAGGCGGCCCTGCTGGCCCGGGGCATCTCGATGGCCATGAACACCACGGCCTACGGGCTCATCGTGGCGATCCCCTGCATGGTGTTCTACGCGTTCCTCCAGTCGAAAGCCGCGAAGATCGTCGATGAGATCGACGAGTACTCGGTGAAGCTCATCAACCTGATCAACGCCGTGCGGCCCTGGGGGGGCTAGCCCGTGCCCGCGAAACGCCCGAGCAAGCGAAGGCACCGCGTCCACGCCGACGTGGAACTCAAGCTCATCCCCGTGATGAGCCTCCTCGTGGTGCTGGTGCCCATGCTCCTCCAGACCGCGGTGTTCCAGAAGATCACCTCGATCTCCATGAACCTGCCGAGCGCCGACGAGGTGCGCTACCTGGACGAGCCCACCCCCGAGGAACTCGCCAAGTCGGTGACCGTGGCCATGACGGACGAGGGGTTCGTGCTGGCCTCGGGGGACGAGACCCTGGCCCGGGTGCCCCTGACCGCCGAGGGGCGGTTCGATTTCGAGGGCCTGGGCCGGGCCCTCGCCGAGGCCAAGGCGAAATTCCCGAAGCAGGAGTCCCTGGTGCTCCTGGTGGAGGACGCCGTGGTGTACGACGACATCGTCCACGCCATGGACCGCGCCCGGCCCCATTTCCCCGACGTGTCCCTGGCCGACCGGGTCCAGGCGCCGGCGGAGGAGTGAGCCGTGCCGTTCTCGCCCACCAAGCGAAAGAAGCACTTCCGGCGAAAGCCCCGGGAGATGTCGCTCCAGATCACGTCGATGATCGACGTGTTCACGATCCTCCTGGTGTTCCTCCTCAAGAGTTATTCCACCGAGGGGCACCTGGTGCAGATCGCCGAGGCGATCCGGTTGCCCACCTCCACGGCGAGCCTCGAGGTCCACCCGGCCGTGGCCGTGGCGTTCAACAATGAGGCCCTTTATCTAGACGGGGAGTTGCTGGTGGACGACGTGGGGCCCCTCGTGGCCTCGGACGAGATGACGATCGAGCCCTTGCGGCGGGCCCTGGAGGAGCGGGCCGCCCGGGTCCGGGAGATCGCCGAGAAGAACCCCTCGGTCGTGTTCACCGGGGAGATCGTGCTCCAAGGGGACCGGGAGATCCCGTTCCGGCTCCTCAAGAAGATCATCTACACCGCAGGCCAGGCGGGGTACGTGAACCAGTCCCTGGCCGTGTTCCAGGAGGAGTAGATGGGGCTTGCGAAGCCCAAGCCGCTGGGGTCCGGGGAGCGCCGGGTCCTGTGGGTCCGGTTCTACCGGGGCGCCCGCCGGGTGGGGGAGGTGGCCTCCCCCGACGGCCGGGTGCGCTGGGGCCCCAGCGTGGGCATCGAGTTCGCCTATCCGGTGCCGGGGGTGGAGGAACGGGAGGACCTCTTTTTGCCCGGCGGCCGGCTCGTGGTCCGGCCCGGGATGGAGGGGGAGATCCGGGCCGGCCGGTCCCTGGTGGCCCTGGAGGACCTGGGGGACCTGGGCCTCCTGGAGGGGGGCCGCAAGCGTCGGTGGGTCCGGATCACCCCGGCCATGGAGGGGAGCTTCACATACCGGGACCTCCGGGTGGAGTTCGGGTACGGGCCGCCCCCGGAGTTGTCGCCGGCGGCGCGGCTGGCCAAGGTGCCCCGCCGGTTCCGCCGGGGGGTCCTGAGCCGGGAGGAGTGGCCGTTTGCGGTTTTCACCTGGCTCCTCTACGGGGGGCTTGCGCTCCTGTGCCTGCGGTTGGGGTCGGTGGAGGTCCCCCCGGCCCCCAAGCCCGAGGCGGTGAGCCAGCGGTTCGCCAAGCTCATCTACGAGGCCCCCCAGGAGCGCACCCGGATCCAGCAGGAACTGCTGGCCCAGAAGCGCGCCGAGGAGGCCAAGGCCGAGGCCCCGGCCCCCGAGCCGGAAAAGGCCCCTGAGCCCGAACCGAAGCCCGAGGAAAAGCCCCCCGAGCCCGAGGCCAAGCCGGAGCCGAAGCCCGAGGCCGAGACTCCGGCACCCGAACCCAAGGCGCCGGCGGCGGAGCCAGCCCAGGCCGAGGCGCCGAAACCCGAGGCCCCGCCGGGACCCCCCGGCCCCGCCGGGCCGTCGAAGGGCCCCAGCCGCGAGGAGATCCGGCGCAAGGTGGCCAAGCAGGGCCTCCTGGGGCTTTTGAGCGGGAGGGGGCGGGCGTCGGTGTCCCGGCGGAAGGGTTCCGTGCTGGAGGGCGCCGGGGCCGCGGCGGACCTCGATAAGGTGCTCGAAAAGGTCGAGGGGCTCGAGGCGGCCCCGCCCGCCGGCGGGGGCGGCGGCGGGGGCGGGACGGGCCCGGCCGTGGACACTGGCATCGACGAGGCGGCCCAGCGGGTGGCGGCCGCTCCTGAACCCGCCGAACTCGAGGCTCCCGAGGAGGAGCAGGTGGAGGCGCCCCAGGAGGAGGGGTGGGACGAGGTGACCCTGCGGGAGATCCTGGCCGAACTGCACCGGGCCGTGGGGGCGTATCTCGGGGGCCTTCGGTACCTCTACAACCGGGCCCTGCGGAAGAACCCGGATCTCGAGGGCAAATTCACCGTGCGGATGACCGTGGGCCCCGACGGAAAGATCCAGGAGGTGGAGGTGGTGGAGTCCACCCTGGGCGACCCGGACCTGGAACGGGCGCTCCTGGCCCGGATCCGGAAATGGACCCTCCCGGCCGTGGCCGACCGGCCGGTGACCGTGACCTACCCCTTCGTGTTCTTCCCGAGCATGTGATGCGGTGCGGCGCGATCGCCTTCGTCCTGTTGTTGGGGGTTGCCGCTCCCGG
>NZ_BAAHFQ010000184.1:0-5435 GCF_054681715.1 Deferrisoma sp. | reverse complement strand
CGGGTCATGGCGCACCTCCTTCCCCCCGAGACGCTCCCTCGCGACCCAGCCTAGCGCGCGACCGCCCCCTCCGGAATCCCCCCGACCTCCGTCTCCGACGGTCCCAGCGTTGGACAGGATTTCGGCGGCGGTGCTACGATCCGCCGATGCCTGCCGGGAGGAGCGGATGGAACACGCCGAGGTGCGCGCGCTCGTGGCGTTCGGGGGCAACGTCGGCGACGTGGAGGCGAACCTGGCCCGGGCCCTGGAGGCGATCGGGCGTCTTCCGGAGACCCGGATCCTGCGCGTGTCGTCGCTCTACCGCACGGCCCCGGTGGGCGAGACCGACCAGCCGGCGTTCCTGAACGGTGCCGTGCTCCTGGCGACCCGGCTCCCGCCCGAGGCGCTCCTCCGGGAGCTCCTGGGGATCGAACGGAGCCTGGGCCGGACGCGGGAACGGCGCTGGGGGCCGCGCACCGTGGACCTCGACCTGATTCTGTATGGCGACCGAACGGTGCGGGGGCCCGATCTCGAGGTTCCGCACCCCCGGTTCGCCGAGAGGGGATTCGTGCTCGTGCCGGCGGCCGAGATCGCCCCGGACATGGAGCACCCCGTGCTCGGCCGAACGGTGGCCGAGTTGCTCGCGGCGCTGGGCCCGACCCCCGACGTCGAGCGTCTCGGGCGTCCGGACTGGGCCGGCGTGTTGGAGGCCGGATCCGGGGGGGCGTGAGGGAGCACGGCGACCGACAAACGGATCGCCGGGATGCGGGCCTGGTCCCGGCCTGTCTGCCACGACAAAGAGGAACCTGTCCGTGCTGATTCGAGCCCTCTTCTATGGCGTTTTGATCTGGCTCCTGGTGAAGTTCATCAAGGGCCTCAAGCCCGCCCCCAAGCCCGAGCGTCCCCGGGCCCGCCCAGCCCCCGGCCGGGCGATCCAGGGGGGGGAGCTGGTGCAGGATCCCCAGTGCGGGGTCTATGTGCCCAAGGAGTCGGCCGTGCCCGGTCCCGGCGGGACATACTTCTGCAGCGAGGCCTGCCGGGACGCCCACGCCGCCAAGGGGGGCGGCGCGGCATGAGCGGCCGCCCCGGCCGGCTCCTCAGGGTGGATCTCGCCGAGCGCGCGGCCCGGGTGGAGGAGATTCCGCCCGAGGTGCTCCGGGCCTACCTGGGGGGGCGAGGCCTCGGGGCCTACCTGGTGAGCGCCGAAGGCCGGCACCGCCTCGATCCCCTGGATCCCTCGGCGCCCTTCGTGGTGGCCACCGGACCCCTCACGGGCACGGCGGCCCCCACGGCCTCGCGCACCAGCGCCACGGCCCTCTCCCCCCTCACGAACACCCTGTTCGACGCCAACTCGGGCGGTTTTTTCGGCATCCGCCTTCGGCGGGCCGGGTACGACGCCCTGTGGATCGAGGGCCGCGCCGATGCCCCGGTGGTCCTCTCGGTCGACCCGGACGGGGTCCGGTTCGAGCCCGCCGGGGACCTCCGGGGGCTCGGGAACCGGGCCGTCCAGAGGGCGCTGGCCGAGCGGTACGGCCCCAAGGCCGCGGCCCTCACCGTGGGGCCGGCCGGCGAGGCCGGGTCGCGGCTCGCCAACGTGGCCCACGGCGAGCGGTTTTTCGGCCGGGGAGGCCTGGGGGCCACCTGGGGCGCCAAGAACCTGAAGGCGGTCGTGGTTCGCGGGGAGGAACCGATCGAGGTGGCCGACCCGGAGGGGTTCGCCTTCGTCGTGAGGGAGTGCCGCAAATGGCTCTCGGCCCACCCGGTCACGAGCCGGGGCCTCCCGGAGTTCGGAACCGCGGTCCTCATGAATGTGGTGAACGCGGTGGGGGCCCTTCCCGCCCGGAACTTCCGGGAGAGCCGGTTCGACCGGGCCGAGGCGGTGTCGGGGGAGGCCCTCCGGGAGATCACGGTGGGGAAAAAGGCCTGCCCCGGGTGCCCGATCGCCTGCGGCAGGCGGATCCGGCTGGGGGGCGGGGAGGTCCAGGGCCCGGAGTTCGAGACCCTCTGGGCCTTCGGGGTGGACCTGGGCCTGGCGGACCTCGCGGCCGTGGCCCGGCTCAACCTGGTGGCCAACGACCTCGGCCTCGACACCATCTCGGCCGGGGCGACCCTGGCGGCGGCCCGGGAGCTGTGGGAGCGGGGGGACCTGCCCTGGGACCCCCTGGAGGGGGGCGAGGCGGGGGTGGCGCGGCTTCTGGAGGAAATGGCCCTGGGCCGGGGGCGGGGCGAGGTGCTGCGGCACGGAAGCGCCCACCTCGGCCGGGCACTGGGCCGGGGGGACGTGGCCATGGCCGCGAAGGGCCTGGAGCTCCCGGCCTACGATCCCCGGGGGTGCCAGGGCCAGGGGCTCGCCTACGCCACCTCGAACCGGGGTGGGTGCCACCTGCGGGCCTACATGGTGGCGCCCGAGATCCTGGCCACGCCAAAGCTCGTGGACCGGTTCGCCTGGTCGGGCAAGGCGGGGCTCGTGATCGTGCAGCAGAATCTGAACGCCGCGGTGGACAGCCTGGTGCTGTGCCGGTTCACCGGGTTCGCCCTGTCGGAGGGCTACTACGCCCGGCTCCTGCGGGCGGCCACCGGCCTGGACGTGGACGGCCAGGGGCTTCTCACCATCGGGGAGCGCATCTACACCCTGGAGCGGCTGGTGAACCTGGAGCGGGGCTTCGGCCGGGAGGCCGACACCCTGCCGCGGCGGCTCCTCGAGGAGCCCGTGGCCGAGGGTCCCAGCGCGGGGCATACGGTGCGGCTCGGGCCGATGCTCGACGAGTACTACCGGTTCCGGGGCTGGGACGCGCGCGGCCGGCCCACGCCGGGCAAGCTCTCCCAGCTCGGGCTCGATGCCGGGGAGGCGCCCGATGTATGAGCAGTTTCGCGACATCGGCCGGGATCTCTTCGTGGCCGGGCTCATCACCTCCCACGGCGGCAACATGAGCGTGCGGCTCGGGGACCGCATCGTGATCACCCGCCGAGGCGCCATGCTCGGCCGGCTCCGGCCGGAGGACCTGGTGGAAACCGGCCTCGAGGCCGACGACAGCATGGTCACCCTGGCGAGCACGGAGCTCGTGGTGCACCGGGCCATCTACCGGGCCACGAGCGCGCTGGCGATCGTGCACACCCACCCGCTCCACGCCACGGCGCTCTCGCTGGTGGAGGACGCGATCGTGCCGGTGGACTCCGAGGGCTCGTACCTCCTTCACCGGGTTCCGGTGGTGAGTGCGGCCAAAACCGTGGGGAGCGCCGAGGTGGCCCGGATCCTCCCCCCGGCGCTCCGGGACCACCGCATCGCCGTGCTCCGGGGCCACGGCGCGTTCGCGGTGGGGGAGCTCCTGGAGGAGGCCTACATGGTCTCCTCCACGTTGGAGGCCTCGGCGCGGATCCTTTGCATCCTGAAGAACCTCGGCGCCGACCGGATCCGGGAGTACCGCGAGGGGGCCGACCGCTACGAGCGCTGGTAGGAGGACACCCCATGGCCAAGACGGCGAGGCGAAACCCTTCCGACCCGATGCCCCTCGACGAGAAGCTGGGCCACATCTGGGCCGGGATCTTCATCTTCCTGGTCGTGATCCTGGTGGTGGTGCTGGTGGGGAAGGCCCTGTTCTTCGAGTAGGGCCGCCCCCCGCCATCGCGGGACCGGCCGTGGACACGGGCGCCGGATGCGATAGATTGGCGGTGCCGGCACCCCCGATTCCCGGCGGACCGCCATGGACCTCGAGGCCCTGATCCGAGCCCTGTCCTCCCCGGAGGCCTATCCCCACCCCTGCCGTCGGGTTGAGGTGCGGCAGACCCACATCTCGGCCGTGTTCCTGGCCGGCGCTTACGCCTACAAGATCAAAAAGCCCCTGGACCTCGGGTTCCTGGACTTCTCGACCCCGGAGCGCCGGGCCCATTTCTGCCGGGAGGAGGTCCGGCTGAACCGGCGCATGGCCCCCGAGGTGTACCTGGGCGTGGTGCCCGTGACCCTGGACCGGGGGCGGGCACGGGTGGACGGCGAGGGGGAGCCGGTGGAGTGGGCCGTGTGGATGCGGCGGCTCCCGGAGCGGGCCACGCTTCTCCGGCGGCTGGACCGGGGCGAGGTGGGAATGGGGGAGATCGGGTCCTTCGGGACGTTCCTGGCCCGGTTTCACGCCCGGGCCGAGGCCGGTCCTCACGTGGCGCGGTTCGGCAGGGCGGCCGTGGTGGGCCGGAACGCCCGGGAGAACTTCGAGCAGACGGCCGGCCACCGGGGGATCACGGTGTCCGACGGCGTGTTCGAGCGCGTCCGCCGGGTGACGGAGCACGGCCTTTCGGCGCTTTCCCCCCTCATGGACGACCGGGCGGCCCGGGGGGTGCCGCGCGACACCCACGGCGACCTCCACCTGGACCACGTGTACTGGTTTCCCCGCCGGGCTCCCGAGCGGCGGTGGGTCGTGGTGGACTGTATCGAGTTCAACGAGCGGTTCCGGTACGCCGACCCGGTGGCTGATGCGGCGTTCCTGTCCATGGACCTGACGTTCCAGGGGCGCCGCGATCTGGCCCGCGGGTTCGAGGAGGCCTACCTGGCCGCAGCGGAAGACCCGGAAGGGGCCGGCCTCTTCCCCTGGTACGTGGCCTATCGCGCCTGCGTGCGGGCCAAGGTGGACGGGTTCGCGGCCCTGGAGCCCGAGGTATCCCCGGACGAAAGGAACCGGGCCCTCGCCTCGGCCCGGGCCCACTGGCTGGTGGCCCTCGACGCCCTGGAACCTCCCGAGAGAAGGCCCTGCCTTCTCGGAGTCGGGGGGCTTCCGGGCAGCGGGAAGTCGAGCCTGGCCCGGGGATTGGCCGAGCGGTTGGGGTTCCGGCTGATCGCAACGGACGTCGTGCGCAAGGAACTGGCCGGGCTCTCCCCGGCCGACCGGGCCCCGGCCGGCTACGGCCAGGGCATCTACACCCCGGAGTGGACCGAGCGCACCTACGCCGAGGTGTTCCGCAGGGCTGAGGGAGCGCTCTTCGAGGGCCGGCGGGTGATCGTGGACGCGACCCTCAGGGAGGCCCGCTGGCGCCGGGCCCTGGGGGAGACGGCCCGGGCGTGGGGGGTTCGGTGGGGCATCCTCCTGTGTCAGGCGTCTGAGGCCGAGGTGCGCCGCCGATTGTCCCGGCCCCGCAAGGGCCCTTCGGACGCGGACTGGGGGGTGTACCGCCAGGCCCGGGCCCGGTGGGAGCCCCCCGCTCCGGGGGAGCCCGAACCCGCGTGGATCGTGACCGACGGCCCGAAGGAGGAGACCTTCGTCCAGGCCGTGCGGGCGCTCGCCCGCTGGGGTCTCGCCCCGCCGCCCGGTCCTTGACACGCCCCGGGGGGCCGGGGTAATCTCCGCTCCCGCTTTGGGGGCCCAGGTAGCTCAGTCGGTAGAGCAGGGGACTGAAAATCCCCGTGTCGGTGGTTCGATTCCGCCCCTGGGCACCAGGTTCGACCAAGGGCTTGGGTCTTCGCCGGACCCAGG
>NZ_BAAHFQ010000183.1:0-5475 GCF_054681715.1 Deferrisoma sp. | reverse complement strand
GGCGCGCACCCTGGCCGAGTGGCTCCGCAAGAAGGTCCTGATCCAGGACCGGGAGCCCTGCGTCTACTACACCGAGGAGGACTACCGCGGGGAGTTCGGCGAGCCCCTGACCCGCCGCGGCTTCTACGCCAAGGTGCGGCTCGAGGATCCCGACTCGGGCCTCTACTTCCCCCACGAGCGCACCCTGGCCGGCCCCAAGGCCGACCGGCTCCGGCTCATGCAGGCCGTCCGGGCCAACCTGAGCCCGATTTTCAGCCTGTACGACGACCCCCAGACCGTGGTGCTGCGGGACCTGGAGGCGATGGCCACGGGCACGCCGCCCCTCATCCGGGTGCGCTCCGACGAGGGGGTCAACATCCGGCTCTGGAAGGTGGCCGACCCGCGGCTCGTGGGGGAGGTGACCCGCCGCATGGCCGACAAGGTGTTCGTGATCGCCGACGGGCACCACCGCTACGAGACGGCCCTCGCGTACCGCGACCAGATGCGCCGGGAGAACCCGGAATACACGGGCACCGAGCCTTGGAACTACGTGATGATGTACCTGTCCAACCTGAGCGCCCCGGGGCTCGCCGTGTTCCCGACCCACCGAGTGGTGT
The DNA here is from genome assembly GCF_054681715.1 of Deferrisoma sp. Classification (NCBI taxonomy): domain Bacteria; kingdom Pseudomonadati; phylum Thermodesulfobacteriota; class Deferrisomatia; order Deferrisomatales; family Deferrisomataceae; genus Deferrisoma; species Deferrisoma sp. The sequence goes on along the minus strand of NZ_BAAHFQ010000183.1, from coordinate 4,879 downwards.
TCGGGGTGCCGGCCGACCGTCTCGCGGGGCTCGACAAGGCGTTGGGGGAGTACTTCGAGGTGGAGCCCGTGCCGGATGCCGAGACGCTGTCGGCCCGGATGCGGGAGCTCCGGGGCAAGGCCCACGCCTTCGGCCTGGTGCGGAAGGGCGAGCCGCGGTTCTGCCTCCTGACCCTGCGGGACGAGGGGGTGATGCACCGGTTGCTGCGGGGCAAGATGCCCAAGGTGGTCCGCACCCTCGACGTCACCATCCTCCACACGTTGATCCTAGAACGGATGCTCGGGATCGACCGCAAGGCCCAGGAGGAGCAGCGGAACCTGCGCTACGTGAAGGGCACGGCGGAGTTGGTGCGCCAGGTGGAGGAGGACCCCGAGGTCCAGTTCGGGGTCCTCATGAACCCCACCCGGATCGAGGAGGTGAAGGAGGCGGCCCTGGCCGGGGAGCGGATGCCCCAGAAGAGCACCTATTTCTTCCCCAAGCAGGTGACCGGCCTCGTGATGCACCTCCTGTTCGACCCCCAGGGCAAGACGGCGGGGTAGGAGCGGCCGTGGCGGCCGACCGCTGGGCCGGGCCGGACGAAACCCTCGACGGCGCCCTGGGCGGGGCGGTTCGCCTGGTCCAGCCCCGCAAGGGGTACCGGTTCAGCGTGGACGCGGTGCTCCTGGCCCGGTTCGCGGCCGAGACCCCGGCCGACCGGGCCCTGGACCTCGGATGCGGGTGCGGGGTGGTGGGCCTGTGCCTCCTGGCCCTCGGGGGGGCGGGGGAACTAGTGGGGGTGGACCGGAACCCGGCCATGGTGGATCGGGCCCGGCGCTCGGCCGCGGCCAGCGGCCTCGCGGACCGGGCCCGGTTTGAGCAGGCGGACCTCCGGGAGCCGGGCCGGTGGCGCAGGCCCCGGTACCCCCTGGTGGTCTCGAACCCGCCGTACCGGCCCCTGGGCCGGGGCCGGGTGAGCCCCGACCCCGAGGTGGCCGAGGCGTGCCACGAGGTGAGCTGCACGGTCGACGACGTCGTGGCGGCCGCGGCGGATGCGCTCCGGTCCCGGGGCCGGTTCTGTTGCGTCTACCCCGCGGAGCGGGTGGTGGGGCTCCTGGCCGCCTGCCGGACCCACGGCCTCGAGCCCGAGGCGCTCTGGCCGGTCCATCCCCGGCCCGATGCCCCGGCCCACCGGGTGCTCGTGCGGGCCGTGAAGGGCGGGCGGGAGGGGCTCGAGCTCAGGCCTCCCCTGGTTCTCCACGCCCCCGACCGGAAGTACTCGCAGGAGGCGGAGCGGCTTCTGGGGCCTCCGTAGGCCCGCGCACCGAAAGGTGCCGGAGCCACAGGCGGGCGAACGCGGCGCCGAGTTCGGGGTCGGGGAGTTCCCGGGCCACGGCCTCCACCCGGCGGCGGTCCTCCTCGGACACGGGATGGAGGGGCCGGGGGGATCCGCGGCCCGCGGCGGGAGGCGCGGGCTCGTCGCCCACGGTGCGCACGCGGATGGCACGGATCTCGGAACCGCCCAGCCGCTCGTTCAGGCGGGACAGGATCTCCTGGCGCAGGAACGTGATCTGCTGGGCCCAGGCCGACGAGGGCACCCCCAGGACGAGCACGCCGCCTCGGAGCGACAGGGGCCGCACCCGGCGGGCGAGCTCGGGGCCGGCCACCTCGTCCCACACCTCCCAGACCCGGTGGGCGGGGCCCGGCGCGGCGGACCGGGCCGTCCGAAGGAGGGCCCGCACGGTGTCGCCGAGGGGCCGGGGGCGGGACGGCTCACGGCTCATCGGCCGGTCGCCCCCGGAAACCAAGGGGAACGGTCATGGATCGCGACGGCATCCTGATTTTCCATAGCATCCACCGGGTCATGGCGGCCGAAAAGGCGCTCAAGGCCGCCGGGCTCGACGTGCGGCTCATGCCGGTGCCCCGGCAGCTCTCGTCGGACTGCGGGCTCTCGATCGCGTTTCGCACGGCCGACCTGGCCGCGGTGGAGGAGGCGCTCGAGGCGGGCGGCTGCCCCTACGAGGAACTCCACCGCTGGAACGGCACCTCCTACGACCGGCTCGACCGGCCGTAACGGGGACCCCCAAAGCCAGCCCTCACGCCTACGCCCCCCGCCGCCCCTTGAGCCCGAACCAGCGAAGCGGCAGCTCCGGGCACGAGGCGAAGTGGAGGTGGATATAGCCCGCCAGGGCCGAACCCACCCGGTAGCCCTCCCGGCCCAGGTCCTCTCCCCGGGCGTTCCTCACCCGGTAAACGGCCTCGGCGCCCGCGGGCGGGGCCGCGAGCTCCGAGTAATGGAACTCGTGGCCCCGGGCCGTGAGCCCGTCGAGCCCCGGCACCCCCTCCACCACCACCTCCCGGTAACCCAGGTGGAACCGGCTCTGGCGCATCCGGGCCTCGGCCGCGAACACCCCGGCCATCCGGAACGTGCGGCCCTCCGGCGTGCGGAGCCGGTCGCAAAGGGCCATGAACCCCCCGCACTCGGCGTAGATGGGCTTGCCGGCCGCGTGGAACGCCCGCACCCCCGAGCGGAACGCCTCGTTGGCCGCCAGGCGCTCCGCGTGAACCTCGGGGTAGCCGCCGCCGAGGTAGAGCGCGTCGGCCTCTTCGGGAACCCCGTCGCCGTCGAGGGGCCGGAAAAAGGCGATCCGGGCCCCGGACCGCTCCAGGATCCTCAGGTTCTCGTCATAGTAAAAGCAAAACGCCGCGTCCCGGGCCACGGCGATGGTGCGGGTGGGGCGCTTCGGCCGGGGTGCCGCCCCTTGGCGGGGAGGGGGAGGGGGGGTGCGATCCAGGAGCCGGTCCACGTCCACGTGGGCCTCCACCCATCGGCCCAGGGCCTCCGCCCATCCCTCCGGCGCGGGAGCATCCTCCGGGGTCACGAGGCCGAGGTGCCGCTCGGGCAGCGCGACCTCGGGGCTCCGGGGCAGGGCCCCCAAGGAGGTCGGTAGACCCGCGTCGGCCAGGGCCTCGTCCAGGATCCGGCGGTGGGAGGGGCTCCCCACCCGGTTCCAGATCACCCCCACGATGGGGACCCGCGGGGGAAACGAGGCGAATCCCCGCACCAGGGCGGCGGCGCTCCGGGCCATGGACCGGGCGTCCACCACCAGGACCACCGGGAGGCCCAGCACCCGGGCCAGGTGGGCCGTGGCCCCCTCGGGCCGTCGGCCGTCCACCCCGTCGAAGAGGCCCATCACGCCCTCGACCACGGCCACGTCGGCCCCCTCCGCCGCCCGCCAGAAGAGCCGCCGGTTGGTGGCCCGGGGGATCATCCAGGTGTCCAGGTTCACCGAGGGCCGACCGGTGACCCGCGCGTGGTGGGCCGGGTCGATGTAGTCCGGCCCGGCCTTGAAGGCCTGGACCGCGAGGCCCCGGGCCCGCAGGGCCGAAAGAAGCCCCAGGGTCACCGTGGTTTTCCCCGACCCCGACCACGGGGCGGCGATCACGAAGGCGCTTTGCACGTGGATGCTCCGGTAGGCCGCGATGGGGCCTTATTCGCAGGAACGAGAACTTTTGTCCATTGATCCTAGGGTGGAGCACCGAGACGGCGCTAACACGACCGGCCACCGTAGACCGCCGCTACTTGGTGGCCCCTCTGGGGGGCCCTCCAATGTCCGAGGTAACGTCGGGGTCAGGACCCGATGTAGGAGCGGCGTCCCCGCCGCGATTCGGACCGAAGCCCCGAAAGAAACGCCGTCGCAGCTCGAAAGCCGTGCCCAAAGGTTGGGACGGGCGGCAACACCGGAATCGCCAAAGTTTTTGTCCGCCTAGCCGCCCAGCCGCCTAGCCGCCAAGCCGCCCAGCCTCCCAGCAGGCCTCCCCTTCAATACCGGATCTCGAAGGGTCCCTCGCCCCGGGCCTCCTCCCAGATCACGTCGCAGTGCTCCACCCGGGCGGCCGGGGGGCCCTTGCGGCACCACGTCACCGCCTCCTCCACCCGGGGCCGCGGCCCCTCGAACACGGCCTCCACCTCGCCCGTGGGAAGGTTCCGGACCCAGCCCTTGAGTCCCAGCTTCCGGGCCACGTCCCGGGTGCTCGCCCGGAACCACACCCCCTGAACCCGCCCGCTCACGATCACGTGCGCCCGCACCTCGTCCATCGCCTCACCTCCGGCCGGTTCCGCTGGTCCGGGGCTCTCGCCAAGAACGCGACAAAACCCATAAGGAGAACGTGGCGCTCGTTGCGGTCGTCGCGTGAGAAACCCTCACGGCGTCGCCGGGTCCCGGCGTCGGAACCTCGGTTCTCACGCCACGCTCGCCAAGCCCGCCACGAAACCCAAAAACCGTGGCGATCGCTGCGAGCTTTGCGTGAGTTCCTACTCCGCCTCGCCCCCCACCACCATCTCCGGAATCCGCAGCGTGGGTTGGGCGTCGGCCACGGGAACGCCCTGGTCGTCCTTGCCGCAGGTGCCCACCGAAAACCCCAGGTCCGACCCCACCCGGTCGATCGCCAGGAGCACCCGGGGGCCGTTCCCCACCAGGGTGGCTCCCCGCACGGGCTCGCCCACCCGGCCGTTCTCGATCCGGAACCCCTCGGCCACCTCAAACACGAAATCCCCGCTCACCGTGTCCACCTGGCCCCCGCCCATCCGGGTCACGTAGAGGCCGCTCGGGGTGTCGCGAAGGATCTCCCCCGGTTCGTCCGGCCCCGGCGCGATGAAGGTGTTGGCCATGCGGGGGATGGGGCGGTGGGCGAACGACTCCCGCCGGCCGTGGCCCGTGGGCGCCGCGCCCATCCTCCGGGCCGTGGACCGGCTGTGGAGAAAGCCCCGAAGCACCCCCTGTTCGATCAGCACCGCGCGGCGGGCGGGGGTGCCCTCGTCGTCGAACCGGTACGAGCCCCGGCGGCCGGGCAGGGTGGGGTCGTCCACCACCGTGATCCGATCGGAGGCCACCCGTTCGCC
>NZ_BAAHFQ010000182.1:0-5491 GCF_054681715.1 Deferrisoma sp. | reverse complement strand
TCCTGGCCCCCGCCTCGTGGACCGCCTCCACGAGGGCCTTCACGTTGTCCACGGGCACCATGGGCAGGATGCCGTGGCCCAGGTTGAACACGTGGCCCTTGGCGGCCTTGCCCTTCTCCACGATCTCCCGGGCCCGGGCCTGCACGAACTCCCGGGGCCCGAGGAGCACGGTGGGGTCCAGGTTCCCCTGCACGGCGAACTCGCCCCCCACCTTCGCGATGGCGTCGGCGAGGTCGATGTGCCAGTCGATGCCCAGCACGTCGCCCCCGGCCGTGCGGATGTGGTCCAGGAGGAGCCCGCAGCCCTTGACGAAGTGGATCACGGGCACGCTCCGGTCGAGCCCAGCGATGACCCGCTTCGAGTACGGGAGCACGTACTCGGCGTAGTCGGCCGGCGACAGGATGCCGCCCCAGGTGTCGAACACCTGCACGGCCTGGGCGCCGGCGGCGATCTGGGCGTTGAGGTACCGGATCACCGTGTCGGTGACCTTGTCCATGAGCGCCCGGTACACCTCGGGGGCGGCGTACATCATCGCCTTCAGGTTCTCGAAGTTCCGGGAGCCCTTGCCCTCGACCATGTAGGCCGCGAGCGTAAACGGTGCGCCGGAGAACCCGATCAGCGGCACCCGGCCGGCGAGCTCACGACGGATGAGCCGCACGGCCTCCAGCACGAAGGGCACGTCCTCCTCGGGCTCGCAGACCCGGAGCTTTTCCACGTCGGCCGCGGTGCGCACGGGCTCGGCGAACACCGGGCCCGGGTTGAACTCGATGGAGCAGCCCATGCCCTCCAGGGGGATCATGATGTCGGAAAAGAGGATCGCCGCGTCCACCCCCAGGATGTCCACGGGCTGGAGGGTCACCTCGCAGGCGAGTTCCGGCTCGTGGCAGACCTCGAGGAACGAGTGCTTGGCCCGCACGGCCCGGTACTCGGGCATGTACCGGCCCGCCTGGCGCATGATCCAGATGGGGGTCGTGTCCACCGGCAGGCCCCGGCAGGCGTTCAGGAATCGGTCGGCTCGGCTCATGGTGACGATGTCTCCCAGGGATAGGACTTTTCAGGGACGAAAGGGACCCAAGGAAAGGCTTTCCAGCCCCCTAGCCTTCCAGCTTTCCAGCCTCCCGGCCTTCCAGCCGCCTCGGCACATAGGAGCAGAACGGCTCGGCCTCCAGGTAGTCGCCGCTCACGGCGTAGGCCCGGGCGCGGCAGCCGCCGCACACGTTCAGGAACTCGCAGGAGCCGCATTTGCCCTTGTAGGCCTTGAAGTTCCGGAGATCGTGGAACAGCGGGCTCTCGAACCAGATCTTCTTGAACGGGGTCTTCTTCACGTTGCCCGCGCTCATGGGGAAGTAGGAGCAGGGCTTCACCTCGCCGAAGCAGTCGATGAGGCAGATGGACTGGGCCGCGATGCACCCCTTGCCCCCGCCGGTGGAGAAGGTGAGGCTCCGGCGCTGGAACTTGATGCCCTCCTTTTTGGCGAGCTGGGGCACGATGCGGTAGTAGTGGGGCGCGCAGGTGGGCCGCATCAGGATCTCGTGCTCGTTCTTCTCCTGCTGGTAGTGCCAGGCCAGGATCTCCTCGTAGTCCTCCTTGGAGATGAGCTCCTCGAAAAGCTCCTCGCCCCGGCCCGTGGGCACGATCATGAACATGTACCAGGCCGTGGCCCCGAGCTCCTTGGCAAGCCGGAACGTGTCGGCGATGTAGGGCTGGTTTCGCTTGGTGAACGACGAGTTGACGAGGAACTTCACCCCGTGCTTGCGGAACAGTTCCGCCGCCCGCACCACCCCCTCGAAGGCGCCCGGGCACTGGCGGAAGTCGTCGTGGACCTCGGCCGTGGGGCCGTCGAGGGAGAGCGACACCATCTTGATGTCGGCCTCGAGCATCTTCCGGCAGACCTCGTCGGTCACCAGGGTGCCGTTGGTGGCCATGCACATCCGGAACCCCTTGTCGGTGCCGTACCGGGCGATCTCCCAGATGTCGGGCCGGAGGAGCGGCTCGCCCCCGGACAAGACGATCACCGGCTTGCTCACCTCGGCGATGTCGTCTAGGAGCTTCTTGGCCTCCTCGGTGGTGAAGTCGCCCTGGGCGGCCTCGAGGTCCGACGAGCACCGGCAGTGCACGCACCGGAGGTTGCAGCGTTGCGTGGTCTCCCACGCGATCCATTTGGGCACGAACTCTTGGGTCATGGTCTTCTCTGTGCCGGAGCCTCCAGGGGCCCCGGGTGCGCAAAGGAGAAAAGGGATCGCGGCCGCCCGGCTGCCTGGCCGCCTAGCCGCCTAGCCCCAGAAAATACCGTTCCGCCGCGGCCACGAGGCCCCGCAGCGTGTACTCCTCGGGCACCACGGCCACCGGAAGGCCCAGGGCCCGGGCCGTCTTCTCGGTGGCCGGGCCGATGACGGCGCAGGGGATCCGGTCGGCCGGCACCCCCAGTTCCCGGCAGAGCTCCGCGTAGTTTCGGGCCGCCGAGGAACTGGCCAGGGTCACCAGATCGAGGGCCCCCTCCTTCACCGCGGCCAGGCCCTCGGCCGGGTGGGTCGCCGGCTTCACGTTCTCGTAGATGGGGAGCACCTCCACCTTGGCCCCGAGCCGGGTGAGCTCGTTGGGGATCACGTCCCGGGCCTCCTTGGCCCGCGGCACGAGCACGCTCGCCCCCCGGAGTTCGGCATGGGCCGCGAGGGCCTCCACCAGGGCCTCGGCCACGTACTTTCCCGGCACCACGTCGGGCCGGATGCCCCGGGCCTCCAACGCCTCGGCCGTGCGGGGGCCCACGGCGCACACCCGGGCCGCCCCGAACGCCCGGGCGTCGAGGCCCAGGGCGTCGAGCCGCTCGAACAGGAACCGCACCGCGTTCCCGGAGGTCAGGATCACCCAGTCGTACGCGAAGAGCCGCCGGAGTGCCGCCTCGGTGCCGCTCGCGTGGCCCGTGGGCCGGAGCTCGATCAGGGGCAGCTCCACCGCCTCGGCCCCGTGGTCCCGCAGGAGTTCCGAAAACTCGGCGCACTGGTGGGCCGCCCGGGTCACCAGCACCCGCTTCCCGAAGAGCGGCTTCCACCGCAGCCAGTCGCACCGCGCCCGGAGTTCCACCACCCCGCCCACGATCACCAGCGCCGGGGCCCGCACGCCCTCGGCCCGGGCCCGCTCCACGATGTCGCCGAGCGTGCCGGTGACCACCCGCTGCCCCGGCCAGGTGGCCCGCTCCACCACGGCCACCGGGGTGGCCGGGTCGCGGCCGCCGGCCACCAGGTGTTCCACCACCTGGGGCAGGGTGCGGATGCCCATGTACACCACCAGGGTCCCGCTGGCCCGGGCCAGGGCCCCCCAGTCGAGTTCGGGGCCCTCGCCGCCGTCCCGGCGGCGGTGGCCCGTGACGAAGGTGACCGACGGGGCATGGTCCCGGTGGGTCAGGGGGAACCCGGCGTACACCGCCGCGGCCGAGGCCGAGGTGACCCCGGGCACCACCTCGAAGGGGATGCCCTCCCGGGCCAGGGCCTCGGCCTCCTCCCCCAGCCGGCCGAACACGGCCGGGTCGCCCCCCTTGAGCCGGACCACGACCTTCCCGGCCCGGGCCCGGTCGATCAGGGCCTGGTTGATCTCGGCCTGGGTGTGCTGGTGGACGTGGCCGATCTTCCCCATGGGCACCCGCTCGGCCTCCGGCGGGGCCCAGTCGAGCACCCGGGGATGCACCAGGTTGTCGTACACCACCGCCTCGGCCCGGCCGAGCACCTGCCGGGCCCGCAGGGTCACGAGCCCCGGATCGCCGGGCCCCGCGCCCACCAGGTAGACGAACCCCTTGTGGCCCACACTAGGTCTCCCGGGCGTCCGGCGCGTTCTGGCGGTACACCTCGTCCAGGATCTCCCGGGCGCCGCGGTCCAGGAGTTCCTCGGCCAGGGCCCGGCCCATGGCCGCCGCCTCGGCCGCCGGACCGGTCCGCTCGGCCCGAAGGAGCGTTGCGCCGTCGAGGCTCCCCACCAGGCCCCGGAGCCGGAGCGTGCCGTCCTCGAGCTCTCCGAACGCCGCGATGGGCACCTGGCACCCGCCCTCGAGCCGGGCCAGGAACGCCCGCTCGGCCGTCACGGTGATCCAGGTGGGCTCATGGCGCAGGGGCGCGATGAGGGCGTTGGTCTCGGGGTCGTCCGCCCGGCACTCGATGCCCACCGCCCCCTGGCCGATGGCCGGCAGGGTCACGTCGGGCCCCAGGAGTTCGGTGATCCGGTCGGCGAACCCCAGGCGCTTCACCCCGGCGGCGGCGAGCACGATGGCGTCGTACTGGCCCTCGTCGAGCTTGCGGAGCCGGGTGTCCACGTTGCCCCGGAGGTTCTCGAAACTGAGGTCGGGCCGCACGGCCCGCAGTTGGGCCTGGCGCCGCAGGCTCGAGGTGCCCACCCGGCTCCCGGCCGGCAGATCCCGAAACGACGAGCCGGAGCGGCAGAACCAGGCATCCCGGGGGTCCTCGCGCTCGCAGATCACCGGCAGGTGGAGCCCCGGGGGCAGCTCGGTGGGCACGTCCTTCATGGAGTGGACCGCGATGTCGGCCCGGCCCTCCAAGAGGGCGTCCTCGATCTCCTTGACGAACAGCCCCTTGCCCCCCACCTTCGCGAGCGGCACGTCGAGGATCTTGTCGCCCTTGGTCACCACCTTGACGAGCTCCACCCGAAGGCCGGGGTGGAGGCGCTCCAGCTCGCCCTTGACCCAGTTGGCCTGCCACAGGGCGAGTTGGCTCTTTCGCGTTGCGATCCGTAGGGTGTTCACGAAACCGGCTCCTTGTTTCGGCTTGGCGGCTCGGCAGCTTGGCGGCGGGGCGGCGGCCTCGCCGTCCCCATCCGGGGACACACGACGAACGACGAACGACCCGCGACCTACGTGCCGTTCCCCTCCCCCTCGTCGAGCCCGAACAGGCGGCGCACGGCGTCCACCGCGGCCTCCAGGTCCGGGTCGTTGGCCGCCCGTTTGAGGTACACGGTGGGCTCGTGGAGGATCTTGTTCACGATGGCCTGGCTCATGGCCTCGAGGCTCTTTCGCTGCTTGGCGGTGAGGCCGTCGCCGAACACCCGCAGGGTCTTTTCGAGTTCGGCCTTCCGGATGGCGTCGAACCGTTCCCGCAGGGCCCGGATCGTGGGGGTGACCTCCAGGGTCTTGAGCCAGGCCTGGAAGCTCTCCACCTCCTCGGCCACGATCTGCTCGGCCTTGGCGGCCTCCTTCTCCCGTTCCTTCTTGTTCTGCTCCACGACGCTCTGGAGGTCGTCCACGTCGTAGAGGTACACGTTCGCAAGGTCGTTGATCCGGGGGTCGATGTCCCGGGGCACCGCGATGTCGATCAGAAACATCGGCTTTTGCTTGCGGGCCTTCATGGCCGAGCGCACGGCCTCGACCCCCAACACGAAGTGGGGGGCCCCGGTCGAGGAGATCACGATGTCCACCTCGGGCAGGTGGTAGGAGAACTCCTCGAAGGGCACGGCCCGCCCCCCGAACCGGGCGGCGAGTTCCTCGGCCCGG
>NZ_BAAHFQ010000181.1:0-5501 GCF_054681715.1 Deferrisoma sp. | reverse complement strand
TCCACCACCCGCACGTTCGGCGCCTTCACCAGCCGACCCCGCAACAGGTCCGAGATCACCCGGGCCTCCGCCGCCTCCACCCCCTGGGGCGCGAGTTCGTTCACCACCACCACCACCCGCTCCGCCCGGGCCGGAAACGCCGCCCCCAGCAGCACGGCGCACAGCATCCCCCCGATCCACGCCCCATACCGATTCATCCTGCCGTTCCTCCTTTCCGGCGCCCCCCGTTCACGTGGGCTCAAAGCTCCACCCCCACCAACTCGCTCCGCTCGATCCGCCACCCGTTCGCATCCGCCGTCAACCCCCACCGGACGCGGTACGGGGGCATTCCTGGCGTCTCGACCCGGACCTCCGCGGTGCCAGGCCCTTCGGCGACCACGGCGAGGGACACCCCCGCGAACTTTTCAATGTTCTGCGCGTAGTAACGCGCCAGGGCGCTGCGGTCGTTTCCGGCGTCGTCCGCGTAGCCGGCCGCGAAAAGGGCAAGCGCCTGGTTCACGTTGCCCTCGTTCAGCGCCTTCTCGAGCGCCTCCGCCAGTTCGCGGGCCGAGGCCGGCCCCGGGGGTGCGGGAGGCCGACTGACCGAGGCAAGGAACCGGAACGGCTCCGGTCCGTGGGGAATGTCTTTCCCGAACGCGTCCACGGTCCACCGACCCGGCTTGGGGTTCGCGATGGCCGCGAACTCGGTGGTGGGCGTGCGCTCCACGGCGTACCCCGGGTAGGTCGAGTCCACCCGGACGCCGTCGGGATCGGTGATCACGAGTTCCACGGTGCTCCCCTGCCAGGCGAGGTCCAGGAGCACCGCGACGACCGCGGCAGGCACTTCGAGCACTCCCAGCCGCTTGATCTCACCCTGGTCGATGAGGGCGCGGACCTCGGCCACCAGGTCCCCCGACGCCGTGTGGCTCACGCGGCGAAACACGTCCTCCAGGGCCGAAGGGTCGGCGGCGTGGAAATACGCTCCGCCCGTGCGGCGGGCGATCCGCCGGAGCAACTGCTCGTCGAGGTCGCCGGGGTCCCCGAACCCGATGGTGTACACCCGCACCCCGGCGGCGTGGAGCCGGCCCAGCAACTCGGTGGAGGGTTCATCGCCCACGCCGTCGGACAGGAGCACCATGAGCTTCCCGCCCGGCCCCGCCTCGTCGAGCGCCGCGAGCCCCGCTTCGACGCCGGCGTGGATGTTGGTGCCGCCGCCGGCCGTCAGGCCCTGGGCGGCCCGGGCCACGCCGGCGGGCGAACTGCCGCCCGCCGCCACGACCCGGGCGCTGCCCGAAAAAGCCACGAGCCCGGCCGTGTAGGCCGCGGCGCCGGCCTGCCCCTGGGTGGCCAGCACGCGGCACGTCCGCTCCACACACGCCTTGGCCTTCTCGATCTTGTCGCCCTCCATGCTCCCCGACACGTCGATCACGAAGGCGGTGTGCAGCACGGCCACGGGGCCCCGGCCCTGGGCCACCCGTTCGAGGGCCTCGATCATGGTGGCGATGCTGTGGTACTCCACGCTCACCTTCACCGTCTCGATCAGGTAGTCCGCCGCCGCGGCGGCCTGGGCGGCCGCGCCGGTGATCGAAAACACGGGAATCACGAGGGGGGGCGGCCGCGGCAGCCGATCATCCACCGGCACGGCATAGACGGCGCCGAACTGCGCGCCGAGCACGCTCACCGGGTCCGCCGGGGCCGCGCCCCGGGTCGTGGGGATTCGTGTCACGAAATGCCGCACCACGGCGTTCGTCGAAGGCCCCACCCCCTCGAAAACCTTGTCTGCGAGGTGGCGAACGAACAGATCCCAGGCCCCCCCGATCAGCCCGGCCGGGTTGAAGGTGTACGCCGTGAGGCCCAGCCGGAGGGCCGCGTACTGGGCCAACCCGCCGCCCAGGGAGTGCCCCGTGAGCACCACGTTCGACCGACCGTACCGGTCGGTGACCTCCCGCGCGTACTCCACCGCCTGCCCGTATTGTTTCGGCATCTTCCCGGCGGCCTGCCCGACATCGGCCCCCCAGTCGCCGGGGCTGGCGGGGTCGGTGCCCGCGTACGCCAGCACGTACCGGTCGCCGTGGCGGTACACCACAGCCTCGAACCCGGTGAACGAGCGGCGCTGCTCCACGAGGCCTTCTCGGGCCTTCGCCGCCTCCGCCCTTCCCACGGCCGCCTGAAACCTCCCCCGGGCGGGGGCCGGAACGAGCGTACCGCCCCCCCGCAGGTACGTGCGCAACGCGTCTTCCCGCACCTGCTCCTGCACCGCCCCGAGCTCGGCATCGAGTTCCCGCTCGATCGGCCCGAGCTCGTCCTGGTACGCCCGCTGGGCGTACCGGGCGTACACCAGCGCCTCGGCCGCCTGCTTCGGCGTCACCCAGGGGATCCCGCCCGCCCGGGCGGGCGGGATCCCGGCCATGCCCCACAGCAGACCCGCCGCGACGGCGGCCCAGAGGCGCCGCCGCCCTCCTTGGCGCCCCCGCACGGCCCTACTTCTTCCCGATCACGATCCGGTTGCCGCCGGCCGCGTACTCGGGGAGGGTCACGGGGAACCCGGAGCCCGACAGGTACATCTCGACCAGATCGGCCAGGGTGTCGATGCGGCCCTCGTAGCCCACGTGCACCGTTCGGTTCTTCAGGTCGGCGCGGGTGACGCGCCAGCGGGTGCCTTCGGCCAGGCGCCTCTTGATGGCGGTGAACTCGGCCGCGTCGAACCCGGGGAACACCAGCGCGAACTCCCGCTCGGTGCCGGTGCGCACCCGCGCCACGGCGACCCGGCCGGCGAGCTTCTGGCGCACCTTGGGCTCGAGGTCTTCGCACACCGCCCGGGCGGCCGCCTTGGCCACGGCCACGAGGTTGTCGATGCTCCCCCGCACGTGGGGCAGGGCCGCGGACCGGTCCGACGAGGCCAGGGTGATCCATTCCCCGCCCTCGAACAGGGTGGCATTGCCGCTGAGCCGCACCTGGAGCATGCGGTCGGGGGTGATCTCCACCGTGTTGATGGTGACGCCGATCAGCAGGTCGGCGTAGTCGGCCAGCACCCGCTTGCCGCTCGCGAACCGCGTGTCGATGTTTCGCAGTTCCAGGTTCGCCTTGAAGCGCCTGAGCTCCTCCTGGGCGAACAGATCGTCGGTGGCCCGGCCCTCGCTCTTCAGAAGCTGTACCAGGTCGCCCCGGATCTTCTCGAACTGCACGATCTCGTAGCCCCGCTGGGCGAAGTGGTCCTCCACGTTTTCGAGCACCGTGTTCACCACCTCGGGGCTGATGTCCTTCTTGGGCACGTTCCAAAACAGCTCCACGTAGGTGCGGTACTTGGCCACCGGGGTGATGCCCCCCTGGCGCACGAGGGCTTCGCGCAACGAGGCTCGGTCGATGCGGAAGTACATCGTGGCCACCACCTCGGCCCGCCCGCCCTCGCGCACCACCTTCTGGCGCACCAACTTCCAGCCCGTGAAATGCTTCTGGAAGTCCCTGTCGGCCCGGGCGAGGGCGTACTCGAACTTCTCGGGGTTCAGCGGCTGTTCCAGGGCGCGGTTGATGTCGTCGGCCGCCTCGCGAAACGCCTGTTTCTTGAGCCGCGTGACCAGCCTCTCCAGGGCCAGGCGGGGCGCGTCCTCCTCGGGATCGGCCGGCGAGAGAGGCTCGCGCCGATCGCGGAACACCGCCACGTACTCGGCCTCGGTGGAGGGGGGGATGCTCTGGTCCAGGATCTCGTCCTCCCGAAAGTGGGTTTCCACCGTTTTCGTAGCGGCCACGCATCCCCCCAGGAAAAAGCCGGCGGCCACCAGCACCCCCACCAACCTCGCGCACGTCCTCATGGATGCCTCCTCTCGAATGGGTTCAGAAACCTCCCCTGGCGGCGCGGCCCGGACCCGGCCGTCAGCGCGGTTCCAACAGGGCCTGCGCCCTCTCCATGAACCGTTCCACCGCGGGTTCGGCCACCCGCCCGCCGAAGTGGTTGCGGCCCCGGCCCGTCAGGGCCTGCTCGCGGGTCAACCCGAAGATCCGTTCCGACTGCTCCACGGCCACCGTCACCTCGCCCGAGGCCACCTCGGTCGCCTCCACCAGGGCCGTGGACCGAAAGGCCTTGATCGCGCCCATGCCCCCGGCCGGCACGGTCTCGGTGTGCACCGAAACCACGTACCGGGCCGGGACCGCGGCGGCGGCGGCGAGCACCGCCTTTTGCCCCGCCCCGGGTTCGAGCCCCGTCAAGGCCGCGGCGTCGTGCACCACGGCCCCGGCCTCGGTGAGCCGGGCCTTGAGCGCCCGCCCGATCACCTCGGCCCCCTCGCCGCTCCACAGGAGCACGAAACTGGGCGGCCCGTAGGCCTCGGGCCGCAAAAGATCGGCCGGGAACCGCGCCGTCGCCGTGGCCAGCACCTCGGCGCTCCCCGCCCGACGCACCGTGGCCTCGGCGACCGCGTCGTCGCCCTCGGCCCGAAACCCCAGTGCCAACCGGACATCGCCGGGCCCCGCCTGCCCCACCACCTCGATGCCGTCGGCCGCGGTCAGTCGCTCCACCAGATACCCACGGAGGGTTTCGTGCAACCCGGCCGTCGCCGGGTCTTCCGGCCGCGGGTCGGACAGTTCCACGGCCATCCGCAAGCGCTGGCCCACCAGGGTGTCCTGCAGTTTCGCCGCGAGTTCCCGCGCCACCTCCCGCAGCGTGCGGCGGTCCCATCCCGGGGGCAGGACGTCGCCGGGGATCAACGCCGAAGCGCCGCCCAGCACCCTGCCGCCCTCCAGGCTCCGAACCCGCGCCTCGAGGCCCAGTCCGTCGGGCCCGATGCGGTAGGTCACCGTCACATACGCGTCGGCCAGGGCCGGGTCGGCCACGACCCTGCCCGCCCCGCCGAGCGCGGCCACGAACCGCTGACGCACCGCGTCGACGAAGGCGTACACGCGGCCCTCGCCCCCGGCCTCGACGAACTCGCCGACGAACGCATCGGCCCCCCGGCAGCGTTCGGCCACCTGACGCGCGAACCCGTCCACGTGGGGCTCCCATCGGCCCCCCGCGGCCGCGCCCCCCGGCACGCAAAGCGCCGCCACCATCCAGGCCCAAAGCACCGCACGCCGCATCCCGCGCACCACCGCCTCCCTTGGTCCGCCCGCGATCGGGCATAACAGGTTTCGGAGATCCGCCGAGGCGAACGGGGGAAACGCGTGGCGGCCTTCCCCCTACGCCCCCGGCAACCCGCAGCGCCGGCGGGCCGGTCACGCCGGACCCCGTCCCCCGCGCCCCGCATCGTCTCCGCGTGCCGGACCGGTCTCCTTGGCGGGCCACCCGCCCAGGAGCCGGCCGATCTCGTCCATGCGCCCCGCCGCGTACTCGTACTGGCCGAAAGCGGTGAACCCCAGGTCCCGGGCCATGCGCACGTGGTGCCGCAGCGTTTCCAGCGTTTCGTCCGCCCGTCGCAGGGCCCCCACGCGGCCCCGCCGGTCCCTCCGCTTCGCTGCCTCCACGAGCGCGTCGTAGACCCCCAGGGCCCCCTGCTCGATCCGCTGCCCCAGCACGAAGCGCTGGTCCCGCG
>NZ_BAAHFQ010000180.1:0-5586 GCF_054681715.1 Deferrisoma sp. | reverse complement strand
CCCCTCACTCCGCCACCCGGTCGTAGCGCTCGAACAGCATCTGGAAGGTGCCCCGGCCCTGGGTCTTGGAGCGCAGGTCCGTGGAGTACCCGAACATCCGGCGCAGGGGCACCAGGGCCTCGATCTCGGTGATGCCGGCCCCGGCGCTCATGCCCTGCACCTCGCCCCGGCGGGCGTTGAGGTCGCCGATCACGTCACCCACGTTCTCGTCGGGCACCTGGATCTGCACCCGCATGATGGGCTCGAGCTGCACCGGCCGGGCCTTGCGCGAGGCCTCCCGGAACGCCTGGTTGGCCGCCACCTTGCAGGCCATCTCGCTCGGGTTCTCGGGGTCGACCTCGACGGCCAGCACATCCACGGCCACGTCCTCCACCGGGTACCCTCCGAACTCGCCGCTCAGGAACGCCTCGCGCACGCCCTGCTCCACCGCGGCAACGGCGGCGCTGGGAATCTCGCCCAGCACCTCCAGGTGCACCCGGTTCCCCTCGCCCCGCGCCGCCGGAGCGACCCGCAGCCGCACGGTGGCCCAGTGGCGCTTGTCGCCCAGGGTCCGGTCAAAGGTGGCCTCGGCCTCGGCCTCGGCCTCCACGGTCTCCTTGTACACCACCTGGGGCCGGCCCACGTGGACCGGCAGGTTGAAGTCCTCCTCCATCCGGCGCACCACCACCTCCAGGTGGAGCTCCCCCATTCCCGAGATCAGGGTCTGCCCGGTCTCCTCGTTCACCTCGTGCCGGAACGAGGGGTCCTCCTCCTCGAGCCGCTCCAGGACCTCCAGGAGCTTCGCCTCGTCCTGGCTGCGCTGGGGTTCGATGGCGACGCTGATCACCGGCGGGGCGAAGGCGATGGTCTCGAGCAGGATCGGGTGGTCCTGGTCGCACAGGGTGTCGCCCGTGACGGTCCACTTGAGGCCCGTGAGCGCGATGATGTCGCCGGCTCGGGCCTCCACCTCCCGCTCCTTTTTGTCGGCGTGGAGCCGGAGAATCGCGGCCGGCTTCTCCACCTTGCGCCGGGTGGCGTTGTAGACCCGGCCGCCCTTGAACACCCCGGAGTACACCCGCACGTAGGTGAGCTTTCGGCCGACGTCCTGCTGGATCTTGAACGCCAGGGCCGCGAACGGCTCCTTCTCCGAGGCCTTGCGGACCTCCTCGGCGCCGGTGTCCGGGTGGATGCCCCGCACCGGGGGCACGTCCAGGGGGCTCGGCAGGTACTCCACCACGGCGTCGAGCACGGGCTGCACCCCCTTGTTCCGCAGGGCCGACCCGGCGAGCACCGGCACCAGCCGGCCGGCCAGGGTCTCGCGCCTCAGGACCTTCCGCAGGTCCGCGGGATCGGGCCACCGGCCCTCCAGGAACGCCTCGGCCACGGCGTCGTCGAAATCGGCGAGCACCTCCACCAGGGCCTCTCGCCGGCGCTCGAGTTCCTCGGCCTCGTCGCCCTCGGGCGCCCGGCGGCGCATGGTGGCGCCCAGGTCGGCGTCGTCCCATTCCAGGACCTCGCCGGACAGAAGGTCCAGGCACCCCCGGAACCCGTCCTCGGCCCCGAGCGGTGTCACCACGGGCGCGGGCACGGCCCCGAGCTTCTCCCGCAGGCTCGCCAGGCACCGGTCGAAATCGGCCCCGATCCGGTCCATCTTGTTCACGAACACGAGGCGGGGCACGCCGTAGCGGTTGGCCTGGCGCCAGATCGTCTCGGTCTGGGGTTGCACCCCGGACACGCTCTCCAGCACCACCACGGCGCCGTCGAGCACCCGAAGCGACCGCTCCACCTCCACCGTGAAGTCCACGTGGCCCGGGGTGTCGATGAGGTTCAGGCGGTGTCCCTTCCACTCCACCCGGGTCGTGGCCGCCGTGATCGTGATGCCCCGCTCCTGCTCCTGGCGCATCCAGTCCATGACGGCCTGCCCGTCGTGGACCTCGCCGATCTTGTGGGTGCGGCCGGTGTAGTAGAGGATCCGCTCGGAGAGGGTGGTCTTTCCGGCGTCGATGTGGGCGAAGATGCCGAAGTTCCGGATGTCGCGCATGGGTCTGGCTCCCGTTCACGAACCCCGGTCACCGGCCCGTGAGACCGGCGTCGGGGGAAAGCGGCTCGGAGATCTTGACGTGCCCGGCCAGGGTCTCGCGCTCCTGACCGTCCACCAGGATCTGGACCTCCCGGACCCCGGGGACGTTTTCCACCACGGTGTGCACGAGGGCGAACACCGTGAGGAGCTCCCCCGAGGCCCCTCCCGCGGAGAACCCCTCCAGGCTCGTGCCGTCGAAGTCGAGGAGCGCAAGCCCCCCCTCTCCCAGGTACGCGCCCCGCAGCCGCACGCCCTTGGGGAGCACGCCGGCCGTCCCGGTCCCCCCGGGGCCGGAAGCCAGCTCCTCGACGAGCCGCGCCATGAGCTCCGGGGCACCGAGCCCGGCGGGGATCTCCCGTTCCTCGGCCACGAGCCGGGTCCAGCGGGGGTCGGCGAAATAGAGGGTCACCTTGTGGCGGGCGCGCCCCGCGGCCACGACCCGGTCCCACACCCCGACGGGCTCCAGGCGGCCGCTCCACCACAGCCACCCGGCCCCCGCCAGGGCGCCGAGCACGAGCACCACGACGAGACACCCCAACCGGCCCCAGACCGACCGGCTCGGCCGGGCCCGGCGGGCCGACGTGGACCTGCGCCCCCGGCTCATGGATCCCCTGTTTTCACCCGTTCGAGCCATTCCCGCACCGCCCGGTTCCATCCCACGGGGCCCTCGCCCGACACCCGCTGCACCCCGGCGGGCGCCCCTTCGAGGTGTCCTCCCCCGGGGCGCTCCACGAGCACCCCCTCGTCCACGGCCTCGAGGAGGGGAAGATCGTTGGCCGCGTCTCCCAGCCCCAGCGTCCGGGGCCGAAGCCCCTCGAGGGCCCCGACGGCTTCCACGAGCCACCGGACGGCCCGGCCCTTGTCGTTCGGGCCCAGGAGGTGCCAAAACCGGCCCCCCCGGGTGAGCTGAAGTCCCCGTTGGGCCAGGAACGCCTGGGCCCGGGACACCTCGCCCTCCGAGGGCTCCGGCTCCCAGAGAAACGGCTCGTCGAATTCCCGGGCCCGGGCCCGGGCCGCCCTTTCGGCGGTCAACCCGGTAACCCTCGCGACCTCCTCCACGGAGAGATCGCCGAACCCTTTGAGGTCCGCGCCGATCGCGCGCCGCAGCTCCCCGAGGGCCTCGCGAAGCACCGGGTACGGGGCGCCGAACACCTTGGCCGGCCGGGCTCCCAACCGATCCGGGAAGGCGCGTTCCCAGGGCGAGCGCCCCGTCAGGACCACGGCGCCCCCGTTTTCCACGATGAGGGGCCCCTCGACCCCGAGCTCGCGCTGGAGTTCCTCCATCTCGGCCCGGGTTTTGGAGGAGCACAGGACCAGCACGGCCCCGGCCTTCCGGAGCTCTGTGAGCGCCGGAAGGGCCGCGTCCCACCGGTAGGTGTGGTGGTCCAGGAGCGTGCCGTCCAGATCGGAGAAAACGAGCAGGGGTCTCGGCACCGGCACCCTCCGCGGGGGGTCCAAAGGCGCCCTCTTATAGCAACGCCGACGGGGCGGGGCAACCGATGACGGGAGCCAGGATTCAGAGGACAGAGGACAGGGACCGGGGACCCCGCGCCCCGGCGGTCCCGGACGAACCCCACATCCTTCGGCCACACGGGAGGTTTGGTGCTTCGGCGGTCAAACCAACGACCCGCGACCTCCGACCTGCGACGAACGGCCCTTTCGCCGCCCAGCCGCCTAGCCGCTGAGCCTCCCGAGCCTCGCCAGGAAGAAGGCGTCGCCGGTGTATCGGGGCAGGTTCGCCGGAAGGCGCAGGATCCCGGCCTCGGCCCCCGGCACGTCGAGGAGCGGTTCGTGGCCCGTGCGGTCGCCCAGGGGGGCCGGTGCGAACTCCGGGTGGCGGGCCAAAAACGCCTCGATCTGGGCCTGGTTTTCCGGCACGAGGAGGCTGCAGGTCACGTACACCAGGAACCCGCCCGGCCGGACCCACCCCGCGACCCGATCGAGGATCTCGGCCTGCAGCGCGGTCAGGCGCCCCAGGTCCTCGGCCGTCCACCGCCAGGCCACGTCGGGGTTTCGCCGCAGGGTGCCCGAGGAGGAACACGGCACATCCACGAGCACCAGGTCGTAGGGCGCCCGGCGTCCGACGGCCTCGGCGGACGCCTCGACCCGGATGTTCCCGAGCCCGGCCCGCCGGGCCCGACGCCGGGTGTCCCGGAGCCGCGCCGGGTCGGCGTCGTGGGCCACCACCTCGCCGCGCCCCCCCATGGCGGCCGCCAGGGCCAGGGCCTTCCCGCCGCCGCCGGCGCAGAAGTCGAGTACCCGCTCCCCGGGTTTGGGATCGCACAGACAGGCGACGAGCTGGCTCCCCTCGTCCTGGACCTCCACCCGTCCCTCCCGGACCGCGGGCAGGACCAGCACGTTGTGCCTCCCCGCAACCCGGATGCCCCAGGGGCTCCGGGGCGTGGGCGACACCGGCACCCCCGCGTCCCGGAGCTCCCGGAGCACCGCCGGCCGCTCGGCCCGGTGGGCCTGCACCCGGAGCGTGAGCTCCTGGGGCCGCCGGAGCCTCCCCAGCTCCCGCACCGCCTCCCCCACCCGGGCCCAAGGCCCGGCGTCGAGCCACCAGCCCGGCACCCCGAAGAGCCCCTCCAGGGCCTCCCGCACGGGGCCCCGGCCCGGAATCTCGGCCTTTCGGTGGGCTTCCAGGCGCTCGACCCACCGCTCCCGGAGGCGCTCGAGCCGGCCGAGGGCCTGGAGCCACGGCGCGACCCCGCCGGGGAGGTGGGGCACCTTCCCCGGGTCCTTGGCCCCCAAGCGGTCCAGGAACGCCAGGAGCAGGAGGTCGCCGTCCCCGGGGACGGCCTCGGGCAGTGCCCGCCGGATCGCCTCCCGGTTGCGCGCCAGGTGGTACACGGCCTCGGCCAGGATGGCCCGGTCGTTCCGGCCCATGTTCCGGCGGGCCCGGGTGTGGGCCTGGAGCGCCCGATCCAACGGCGGCCCGCCCCCGAACACGAGTTCCTCGAATCCCGCGGCGGCCCGCAGGATCCGCACGGCGTGGCGCGGGTTCACGTCGGCGAGCCGCCCTCCCCACCAGGCCCACCGGGGCAGGCGGGGTCCGTTCGTCGTCTTGGTCACGTGGACTCCTGCGGGAAGGCTAGAAGGCCAGGAAGCTGGAAAGTTACGAAGACCAACGAAAGTATTGTCAGGTCCACGGCGTCGCTACGGAAACCCGCGGGTGGGGGGCTGGTGGAGAGCCGGGTGCGGCCCCTTACCTCGCCGCGCCATCACCACGCCCGGATCGCTTTGAAAGATCCGGAACGTCCGCCACCGCAGCCCCCCCTGCCGAGCCGACAACGGCATGGACAGGCGCGGCGAAAAGGGTGCCGCACTCGCGCCCGGCCGGAACCAGTCCCCCACCCGCCCCCGGGCACTACTCTTGAAGGTATTATTAACCCGGCGGCTAAATAGGCGCGCTAGGCCGCCGCGTATTGGATCGCCGGGTGCAAGTAGTACAGGCGAACCCGGGCAGGGAGTTTTTGGATCTTGTGCATGACCGAGATCACCTTGTTGAGCAGCTCCTTCGCCGT
>NZ_BAAHFQ010000179.1:0-5610 GCF_054681715.1 Deferrisoma sp. | reverse complement strand
GACGCTGGGACGTGCGAACGTGCGGACGAAACGTCCTACCGTCCTAACGTCCTAGCGTCCCAACGTCCTACCGTCCCAACGCCCCCGGCACTCCCTTTGCATCCCCGCCCGAGGGGTGCCGGCCCTTTCCGGCGCGTCCCCCGTCTTCAGGGGAGGGTTCTTCGGCCCCCGTGGGGGCCCCCAGGTGCCAAGATTCCGACCACGCCGGGCGGCGACGCTGGAATCATCAAAGTTTCTGGGACCCCGCGTCCGAACGTCCCAGCGTCCTAACGTCCCAACGTCCTAACGTCCCAGCGTCCGAACGTCCGAACGTCCCAACGTGAAACCACACGGAAGGGGCGCCATGGTCATCAGCCGGCTTCCCGAATGGATCAACGAGGCCCGAAAGACACCGCGGTGGCGCGACGTGCGCACCGTGGGGGCCCGGGCCGAGACCGGCGAGAACCTGGGCAAGACCCTCGACGTCTCCTTGGGGGGCGCCGGATTGCGGTTTGCCCAAGCCCCCGTGCCCCGGCCCGGGGAGGTGTGGCGGTTCGACATCGTGTTCGAGCGGGAGGTCCGGACGTTCGCCGGCCGGGTGGTGTACGCGCGGCCCGACGGCCGCGTGGGGGTGCGGTGGGTGAACCTCTCCCCCCGGGACCGAGCGTTCCTCGCCCGGCGCTACGCCTCGGGCGCCCGGGGCAGGGTCACGTAGAACCGGCTCCCCTCCTCCCCCGGCTCCACCCACACCCGGCCGCCGTACCCGGTCACGATCCGGTGGACCAGGGCGAGCCCCAACCCCGTCCCGCCGCCCGGGCCCTTCTCGAAAAGTCCGAAGATCCGCTCCCGGTCCTCCGGGGCGACTCCCCGGCCGTTGTCGGCCACCGAGATCACGTGGAACCCCCGGTCCTCCCCCTCGCCCGCGACCTCGATCTCGGGCGGCACCCCGGGCTGGGCGTACCGGATCGCGTTTTCGAACAGGTTCCGGAACACCCGCCCCACCTCCACCGGCCGGCCCCAGACCCGCTCGGGGAGCCCCCGGTAGCGGATCGCCGCCCCGCTCCGGACGATCGGATCGGCCAGTTCCGCCTCCACGGTGCGAAGGAGCGGCTCCAACACCACCGGCCCCAGGGGCGAGCCCTCCCGTCCCAGGGCGGCGTACTCGAGCATCCCCTCGGCGAGCCGCCGGAGCCCCTCGGCCGAACGCCGCAACACGGCCACCATCTCCCGGAGCTTCTCGGGGGTTTCCTTGTCGAGGCGCTCGT
Organism: Deferrisoma sp.; assembly: GCF_054681715.1. Taxonomy (NCBI): domain Bacteria; kingdom Pseudomonadati; phylum Thermodesulfobacteriota; class Deferrisomatia; order Deferrisomatales; family Deferrisomataceae; genus Deferrisoma; species Deferrisoma sp. The sequence goes on along the minus strand of NZ_BAAHFQ010000179.1, from coordinate 4,366 downwards.
CCAGGAGCTGGCCGTAGCCCAAGACGGCCGTAAGCGGGGTGCGAAGGTCGTGGCCCAGCACCCGCAGCAGGTGGTCCACCCGCTCCCGGATCTCCTGCTCCCGCCGGGCCCGGGCGGTGGCGTTGTGGACCTGCACCAGCACGGCGGGCACCCCCTCGTGGAGCATGGCTTGGAACCCCAGGTCCAGCACCAGGGGCCGGCCCTGGGGCCCCCGGGCCTCCACCTCCACTCGGGGCAGCACCCGGGGCCGCTCCGCCAGCTCGTCCAGGGCCTTCAACATGGCCTTCCGGGAGCCCGGCTCCAGGAGTTCCACGAGCCGCAGCCCCTCGGCCGCGGCCGGCGAAAGGCCGAAGAGTTCCCGGAACGAGGGGTTCGCGTACACGATCTCACCGTCCCGCAGAAGCGCGATCCCGTCCAGGGCGCCCTCGAGGAGCGACTGGTAGAGTTCCCGGAGCATCTCGGGCGCGCCGGGCCCGCACCAGGGCCGGGCCCACACCGAGGCCCACCGGGCCACCCCTTCCGCCCAGGCCACCTGCTCCGGGCCGGGCGGCTCCGGATGTCGGCTCGCCAGCACGAGCATGCCCCGCCGCGCGGCGAGAGCGAGCGGCACCCCGAGTTCCCAGCGCTTGCCCTCCCCCCGGAAGAGCCGTGACACCGGAAGTTCCGGCGCATCGTTCTCGGGGTCGTGGCGCACCACCGGCCGGCCGTCGGTCACCACCGGGGCCAGGGGGTGGCCGGCCAGGCCGAAGGTGTACCCGGCCATCTCCTCCTCGGGCCGCTCGGCCCACGAGGCGGCCACCCAGTACCGGTCGGGGTCGCGTAACGGCAGGACCAGGGAGAGCCGGTAGAACAAGAGCCGCTCGGCCAAGGCCCAGGCCAGGGCCTCCACCCCCTCCTCCAGGGTGGACGCCTCCGCAAGCCGGCGCGACAGGCGCTCTACGGTCTCCGACGCTTCGGTAAACTCCATGGGATCTCCGGCCGATCCGGTGCCAGCGGGAAACGCGAGGGGGGCGGGACGAACCGTTCCAGAATACCCGCGCCGCCCCACCCCGCAACAGATCGGCCGGTGGGGGGGAGAAGTTTATCGGAACGTGCGGACGCTGGGATGTGCGGACGTGCGGACGGACAATCGTGCGGACGTTGGGACGCGCGGACGGCGGGAACCGTCGCGGGTCGTTGGTCGTTGGTCTGCGTGTCAGGCACCCAGTAATCGTCCAACCCAGCCCAGAATTCCTCGTGCGACACGATCACGTCCTTTCCGGCCCGAAGGTCTTCCAGGCGCTTCTCCCCCTGGTACACGTCCTCGAGATCGTCGAGATAGCGCTTCAGCGCCTCGCGCACGTAAAACCCCTTGGGCCGGGCCGTGGCCTCCGCCAACCGGTTCAGCCGTGCCAGCAGGTCGTCCGGGAGCCTCAGCGAGAGCATTCCCATGGTTTTCCCTCCCTGTCGTCTTGGGGAAATGCAGGGAAGTTACGTGTATTACAGCCGCCCTGCAATCGGTCGCGGGGTCGCGTGCGGACGCGCGGACGGAACGCCCTACCGTCCTACCGTCCTACCGTCCCAGCCTTTTTTCCCCACAGATCCACACAGATGGACCCAGATCTGAGTGGGGCCACCCGGAGGGCGAATGGAACTCGGACGCGATCTGTCGCCTTAGGCGCCCGACGGCCCGGATGGGAAACAAACTCCCACAAAAGGGTAAGCCGGGCCACACGCGGATGCGGGCGCACCGAAAGAACGCGACGGAATTTGGCATAATCGCCGGCACCATCGCCCTTTCTTCTCAGTTTCATCCAAGCACGATTCTTGCAAAGGACCGTGAGCGTTAGTACCCCTTTTGGTTCAAGAGGCACACGTCCGCAAGAGGAGAACCCCCTGATGAAACGCCTATTTCCCTCCCCCCGCGAGCGATACGTCCTCGTGCTGGCGGCGCTGGCCCTCGGCGTCCTGGAGCAACCGGCTCATTCCCTTACCTTCACCGTGGCAGGGCAGACGTTCGACACCGCCAACGCGGTGACGAACGTGACCGCGCCGCAAGGCGACCCGGCCCACGACTCTGGCGCCAGCCTGAAGTTCCCCGTGGACAATACGGTGGGAAAGCTTTTTAACGATTCAAACCCGGCCCAGAGTTCCCTCACGCTCGGGGGGCAAGGAACCCGGGACATCATTCAGCTGACTTGGGGCGGCAAATTGCTCCCCAACGCGGACGGCTTCGACCTCGCCGTCTACGAACAGGCGACGAGTGAAGCCTTTGCGATCCGTGTTCGCCCGTATGACGTTCTCGGTCAGACGACGCTCGACTGGACGGACTGGTTCTACACCCCCTACGGCGCCGACGATTTCGGCGCCGACGCCACCATCACCCTCTTCGAGTTCGATGAACTCGGCTTGGGCGCCATGGCCTGGATCGACGCCGTCCAGATCGCCAACCTCTTGCCCGGTGACCGGATCTTGACCCCGGGGCTGGGCGCGCCCGAGGGCTTCGACGACTTCCCGGCGGACGGCAGCCTTGGCCGCGGGTGGGTGGAGTTCGGTGGAGCCTCGGGCGGTCCCCAACCCGCCCGCTGGAGCACAAGCAGCGACCAGTGGAAGGCCTTCGAGGACGGGAAATACGACCCCGACATCGTGTACGTCGTCGGGCTGCATGACGTGAAGACGGTCGCAGAAGCTCAGGTTATCGTAAACCCGGAACCCGGCACCCTCCTTCTCCTCGGCACGGGGCTCGCCGGGATCGCGGCCCGCCTGCGCCGGCGCAACCCCGGGGCCTAGTCGCCCGAGTTCACGAACCCTTCCGACGGGGCCCGGAGAGGGCCCCGTTTTTTCGGGCCACGACCCAAGCCAAGTGCCACGCCAGCAGGGCCACGAGGGCGTCCGTGGCATCCGGCACCCGTCCGGGGATCCACTGCTGGGCCACCTCGACCGCCAACGCCAGTGCCACGATCCCGAGCCCGCCCGAAATCTGCTTGCTCGAGCCCCCTCCGCCGAAGGCCGCGAGCCACCCGAGGGCGTAATAAGGCCACGCCCCGGCGGCGAGGTCCACCAGCCCTCCCAGGGAGGTCATCTGGGCCCGGAACGGCACCCACTCGATCCCGTGGAACCCGCTGGGCGGGGGCGTTCCCGGCCGAAGGCCGGCGACCAAGACGAACCCCACCAAGGTGGCGCCGGTCAACAGGGGCCCGGGTCGCCTCTGCGACAGCCTCCAGGCGGCTAGCCAGCCGACGGCGGCGCCTGCCAGGGCCTCCGCCGAGAGTTGCCGGCCCACCACGGGCACCTTGCCGAGCAGCACCCCCGCCACACCCGCCCCCAACCACAGCATGGCCCGGCGCCCGCGGGCCACCGAGGCCCAGATCAGCCCGATCGCCAGCACGGCAAGGGCGTACTCCGCAGCGTGCCCCACGTGGAATCCCACCGGGTCCCGGAGCGTGTAATACAGCGGCCGGAGCCCATGCTTGAGATCGCCCACGTCGATGGACGGCGCAAACGGGAAGAGTTGCCCTCCGGCCCAGAGCCCCAACGCCACCAGCGCCCCGTCGCCCCGCGGCCCGGGCTCGACCCGTTCGTTTCGAAACCGGCGGGCCCACCGCCCCAGCGCCCCCGGGGCCCGGCCGTCCCCGCAAAACTGCACGGCGAGGCCCGCCCCCACAACCGAGCCAAACACGTTCAGCACAAGATCGCCGACCGACGAAACTCTGGCGGGGAGAAAGGTCTGCAGGAACTCCAGCCCCAGGCTCCAAAGCCCACCCAAGGCGCCGGCGGCCAACACGGCTTCCCCGCTTCCGGCCCCCCGCCGAAGCCGCATCACCGCGATGCCCCAACCCAAGGGCACGTACACCAGGGCGTTCGTGAGGAGATCACTTCGGGATAGGTGCGTCGGTAACGCGAGAAAGGATCGCGCCCACTCGTCCCACGCCGGAAACCGCCATCCCACAAGGGGAAAGAGCGTGCCGTAGGCCACAAGAACGGCATACGCGAAAACCCACGCGCCAAGCCCCCGTCTAGCCACGGCTACCTCGCCCCACCACCGACTGCCTTACGCCGTGCGACCCGCCTCCACACGGCCTCATAGCCCTCCACCATGGCCGGGATGGAGAACCGCTCCAGGGCCCGGGTGCGGGCGGCGGCGCCTTCGGCGGCGCGGCGTTCCGGGGCGGCCGCGTAGGCCTCGAGGGCGCGGGCGAGCGCCGCGGGGTCGCCGGGGGGAACCAGGGTGCCGGTTACGCCCGACTCCACGAGTTCGGGGTTTCCGCCCACGGCGGTGGCGAGCACCGGAAGCCCCGTGGCCATGGCCTCGAGGATCGTGTTGGAGATGCCCTCGTTTCGCGAGGGGAGCACGAAAAGGTCCAGGGCCCGGAGGATCTCGGGCACG
>NZ_BAAHFQ010000178.1:0-5640 GCF_054681715.1 Deferrisoma sp. | reverse complement strand
GGGCCTTGGGGACCTCGGGGTCCTTGAGGTACTCCTTCCGGAGGAACGCCCGGTAGAGCTTCTCGAACAGCCGGCGCATCGGCTCGGGCACGAACACGTCCGAGAGTTCCCGGTCCAGGAGCCACAAGAGGTAGTGGTAGTCGCTGGCGCTCACCTCCTTTTCCAGGATCCGGTTCCAGGCCTGCCGGGGGTTCGTCTCGCCCGACAGCTCGAACCGCCGCTGCCAGTCCGTGAGGATGGCCGGGTCCTTGAGGGTCCGGAAGGCCCGGGGCGGCTGGGGCACGAAAAGGGACACCAGGCCGTCCAGGGCGGCGTTCACGAGGCCGGTGGGGGGCTTGTACTGGTGGAGCCGGGCCCGCATGAACGCCTTGGTCTCCTGGGGCCAGGACGCCACCAGGTCCTCGATCTCCCGGATCCGCGCCTCGGGGAGGCGCACCGTGCGCACCTGGCGGGTGAGGCGCTTGGCCATCTCAGGGCTCCTGGGCCGGGGGCAGGGTGAGGGCCGGCGGCACCTGGGTGTTCTGGATCACCACGGTGTTCCGGCCCCCGGGGTTCTTCTCGTAGGCCGTGGCCCATTTCTGTTGGGTGAGGAAGTTCAGGAGCGCCACGTCGGTGGACCCGTCGGGCCGGCCCACCGTGCGCTGGAGCTCCCGGATGCTCTCGGTGTAGGCCCGGTAGAGCTTGCGGATCCGGCTCGCCTCCTGGTCGGCCGCGTAGTTTTCGGCCTCGGCGATGAGTTCCCGGCGCTTCTTCTCCTCGGTGGCCTCCACCAGCTTGTCGCCGAACCGGGTCTCCTTGAGCACGAAGCTCACCACCTCGATCCCGTATTTCTCCTCCAGGGTGGGCCCGCCCTCGTTGACCGGCCGGCTTTTGAGGGCCCGGTAGATCTCCTCCTTGATCCGCTCCCGGTCGCTCACCAGCCGGTCCACCTCCTGGGCCTGGAGAATGTCCTTCACGATCCCGTCGTAGTCGGCCTGGAGGAGCCGGTGGGCCTCCAGGTTCTCGATGGCCCACTGGTGGAGATCCCGGATCCGGTAGGTCATGACCCCGGAGGCCCAGATGGCCACGTTCTCTTTGGAGATGATCCGCATCGGCTCCGCCTGGCCGCCGAGGTGCATCTGCTGGTTCATGAGCGGCACCTCCTGCTCGATGCGGGTGAAGTAGGGGAGCCGCAGGTGCCAGCCCACCTCGGTCACGGCCCGGCGCTCCCCGCCGAGCTTTTCCAGGACCACGGCATAGTTGAGCTTGACCTTGTAGAGGGTCTTGCTCGCGTAGACGAGGGCCACGGTCCCGTACACGAGCCCCACCAGGAGGCCGATGCCGAGGGTGCGGCGGATGGCGGTGCGCACGAACGCGCGGCGGACGAACTTGGCGCTCGGTTCGTTGGACATCTGCGAGACCTTTCCGAAAGCTGTTTGGGCCGGAAATGGCACGATGGGAAGTGAGGGTAGGACAAGGATAGAAGATTTTCTCGTGAACGCAAAACGCGGTTAGCGAAAAAAGCGGTTCGTCCCTGACATCCGGGGCAGGAACGGGGAGGGCACGGGATGGGAAAAGGATTGGCCTCGGCGTGCCCAGAATGGGAAATGGAGTTCCACTTCCGGGCTCCGAATGCCCGGAAATCGAAGGCACGGGTCCTGCATGTGGTGGGAATGGGAAACGGCTTTCCCATGCGACCGCCGCGGGGTGGAACCGTCCCCGCCGCAGACCGGGAGGATGCACGATGACACGGATGCTCTTGGGAAGCGCCCTTGCCGGAGGGGCGCTCGGGACCCTCTGGACCCGGGGAATCCATCTGTCCGAGACCCAGATGCTCCTGCTCCTCGGGGCGGTCCTCGTGATCGGGGCGGCCCGCGTGAAGCGCCGACTGGGGGTGGAGGAGGCGTAGAGACCGTGGCCCGGATTCTTCTTTGTTCCCGTTGCTACGCCATCCGGGGCTGCGAGAACGGCCGAACCCGCCACTGCGAGCGCTGCACGGCCCACGACTGCCCGCTCCTGCCGGCCCCCACCGTGGCCGCCGGCGAATGCCCCGCCTGCCGCCACCCCGACTTCACCCCGCCTGATGATCTCTTGGTTCAAGTGTCCCCCCGCTCTCGAGTTGGCCCAGCCTAACGGATCTACGCAGGAGGGGGATGACATCGCCTTTCGGATTCTCATCGACCAGCCCACGTACTCATCCCTCCGTGAGCGCGGTATCCTGCCCCTGCTGGCCTCCAACGGGGGCCTCGCCCCAGACGCCCCTATTTGGCCCCCGGATTGGCAGGATCCGTCGGGTCAGAGTCCTTTCCAGTCCAGTCCTTTCCGTTGTCCCCTCTGTGTGATAGCCTGCCTTGCTTTCCGCGGAGTGGCCGCAGTCCAACGAGACACACCTGGGCGCCCGCTGCCGGGTGTGGACAATAAGAGGAAATCGATGGGATTTCGCTGTGGGATCGTGGGGCTTCCCAACGTGGGGAAGTCCACCCTGTTCAATGCACTCACCAAGGCCGGGATCGCGGCCGAGAACTACCCCTTTTGCACCATCGACCCCAACGTGGGGGTGGTGCCCGTGCCCGACCCGCGGCTCGACCGGATCGCGGAGATTGTGAAGCCCAAGCAGGTCACGCCCACCACGATGCAGTTCGTGGACATCGCCGGGCTTGTGGCCGGGGCGAGCAAAGGCGAGGGGCTGGGAAACCAGTTCCTCGGGCACATCCGGGAGACCGACGCGGTGGCCCACGTGGTGCGGTGCTTCGAGGACCCCGACGTGGTGCACGTGGCCGGGTCGGTGGACCCCCTGCGCGACATCGACGTGATCGAGACCGAATTGGCGCTGGCCGATCTCGAAACCGTGGAGCGGGCCATCACCCGGGTGGAGCGCCGCGCCAAGTCCGGGGACAAGGAGGCCCAGGCACGGCTGGCGGTCTACGAGCGGCTCCGGCAGACCCTGGGGGAGGGGCGGCCGGTGCGGGCGCTCTCGTTTGGGGGCGAGGAACTCCGGTTCGTACGGGAGCTTCACCTCATCACCCGTAAGCCCGTGCTCTACGTGGCCAACGTGGACGAGGAGGGGCTCCGGGGCAACGCCCAGGTGGAGGCGGTCCGCCAACGAGCCGCGGAGCAGGGGGCCGAGGTGGTGGTGGTGTGCGCCGCGATCGAGGCCGAGATCCTGGAACTCGACCCGGCCGAACGAGACGAGTTCCTGGCCGACCTGGGGCTCGAGGAGCCGGGCCTGAACCGCGTGATCCGGGCCGGGTACCGGCTCTTGGGGCTTCACACGTTCTTTACGGCCGGCCCGAAGGAGGCCCGGGCCTGGACCGTGCGAATCGGGGCCAAGGCGCCCGAGGCGGCCGGCGTGATCCACACGGATTTCGAGAAGGGGTTCATCCGGGCCGAGGTGATCGCGTACGAGGACTTCGTGGCCCACGGGGGAGAGCAGGGGGCCAAGGAGGCCGGCAAGTGGCGCCTGGAGGGCCGGGACTACGTGGTTCAGGACGGCGATGTGATCCACTTCCGGTTTAACGTGTGAGGCCGTTCCTCGGCTTGACGCCCGCTCGCCGGGATCTTACTTAACCATCCGTGCATCCCAACGTCCGAACGTCCGCACGGGAACCGAAATGGACGTCACGCGCGATATTCTCTATTACTCCGCGGAGATGGCCCGGAAAATCGGGGCCCGGGCCGTGGTGGTGTATGCCGACGTGTTCCCCGGCCACGGGGCCCTCCGTGAGTTCGTGGAGGAGGAACCGGACGTCTCGTTCGTGCTCGTGAGCCGGGGGGCGAGTTCCGGGGCCGTGGAACGGGACAACGTGGAATGGGTGCGGGTGCCCGGGATCCGGCTCACCCGGCTCGGCCAGGTGAAGATCGCCGTGCTCCTCGGGTTCTCCCGGGGGCTGTTCCAGCGGGGCGATCGGCTCATCTGCCTTACGGGCATCGCGGGGAGCGGCGCGCTGGACACCATCGTGTTCATGGAGGTGGGGGAGGAGTTCGAGATGTTCGCGGCCACGGGGGCCGAGGAGATCTCGAGCCACGTGAACCCCGAGGTGTTCGAGCGGGTGTTGGACATCGCGGTGGCGCTGGGCTACGAAGGCCGGGAGGGGAAGCCCGTGGGCACCACCTTCGTGATCGGCGACACGGACAACGTGCTCGCCCGGTCGACCCAGATGGTGCTGAACCCGTTCCGGGGCTACCCGGAGGAGGAGCGAAACATCCTCGACCCGGCCTTGGAGCCCACGATCAAGGAGTTCGCAGCCATCGACGGCGCCTTCGTGATCCGGGGCGACGGGCTCGTGGAGGCGGCCGGGGTGTACCTGCGGCCGGAACAGGCCGGGGAACCCCTGCCGCGGGGGCTGGGCACCCGGCACAACGCGGCGGCCGGCATCACGGCCGTGACCAAGGCGGTGGCGGTCACGGTGAGCGAGTCCACCGGCACGGTCACGGTGTTCCGGGACGGAAAGATCCTGATGGAGGTGGAGCGGCCCCGGCCCATCGGGGGGTGGGGGCCCCGGGAGGACCGGCTGTTCCCGGGGTTGCGAAGCCAGAAGGACGGGTAGGCCCGGCCCGGACCGAAGGCCGCGGGCGGGCGCCACCTGACCGTTGACCGAGGGGGAGCCGGAAAAGAAAAAGGGCCCCGAGGGGCCCTTTTGCTCGTTCCTGCGTTCGGCAGCCGGCTAGGCGCAGCCGCCCGAGCAGCCCCCGCAGTCGGGGGTGTCGCAGTCGCTGGCCCGGAACATCGCGGCCATCTCCTCGGGCCGGGGCTTGCGGACCTCGGCCACGGTGACCTCGAAGTGGAGCCGTTCCCCGGCCAGCGGGTGGTTGAAGTCGGCCACCACCACGTCGTCGCGGACCTCGTTCACCCGGAACACCACAGGGCCGTGGGGCCCGCGGGCCTCGAAGCCCATGCCGGGCTCGATCTCCATGTCGGCCGGGAAGTTCTCGCGGGGGATCTCCCGAAGGAGGTCCTGGCTCGGGAGGCCGTAGGCATCCTCGGGCTCCACCGTGACCTTCTTCGTCTGGCCTTCCTCCATGCCGCGGAGTTCCCGCTCCAGGCCGGGGATGATCTGGTTCTTGCCAAAGATGAACCCCAGGGGCTCACCCGGTTCCGACTTGTCCACCACCTCACCCGAGTCGAGGGTCAGGGTGTAGTCGATCGCCACGTACAGGTTCTCTTCTGCCTTCATGCTTCTTCTACCTCCAGAAAAAAGTTTTCCCGGCCCCCGAATCTCGGGGAGACCGGGATTGTGTAGGGGGCAGCCTACCCTTCGGCCGGGACCCTGTCAAACCGAATCGGGAAAAAAAGGCGACGCGGGCGAATTTTTTTCGCGCCGCCCCCGGGTTGAGGACGCCCGGGGGCTTCTGTTACAGTCGCCGCCCTGCCCGAAAGCCCGGCACGAACCCCACACCGCGAGGAGGTAGGCCATGCCCGTTGCTCAGCGCGTGCGAACGGCCCTGGAGAGGGCCTCCTGGATCCGGAAGATGTTCGAGGAGGGGGCGAGGCTGAAGCAGGAGTTCGGCCCGGAGAACGTGTTCGATTTCAGCCTCGGGAACCCCAACCTGGACCCGCCGGAGAGGTTCCGGGAGGTATTGAAGGAACTGGTGGAGGACGATCCCCCGGGGTGCCACGGGTACATGCCCAACGCCGGGTTCCCCGACGTGCGGGCCGCGGTG
>NZ_BAAHFQ010000177.1:0-5659 GCF_054681715.1 Deferrisoma sp. | reverse complement strand
GATTCACCGAAAAGGTGAACATTCCAGGCCACTATGTTAGCACGAAATCGGCAACAATATCCAGATGTTGCGTCGAATGCTCCTACACAAAAAACAGCCGCTACCCGATACCACGGACCAGGTCTGTTCACGGATTCAGGAGTTCCTCTCCCACCCCGAGGAACCCCTGAACAGCCAGGACGGGCTTCGGGAGTACGGGGCCGCGATCTTCCCCGGGTTCCTCTGGTTGCGCCATGGGGCCGACCTCTGGGTGGACGTGTTCAGCCGGGCCTACGAGGAAGGCCTCGAGGCCGTCCTGGACGAGGCGCTGGAGGCCCAGGCCGGGACCACGCTGGCCGACACGGTGGCCGCGTTCTGGAGCCTGGCCGCCCATCCGGAGGATTTCTGGCCGGACGGGGCGGAGTACCGGAGCACCGGGGTCCCCCGCCTGAGCCGCGACGCCGCAGTCCTGCCGCTCGACTACTCCACCGGCTTTTCGTCGGCCCCGGGCCGGTTCGGGGCCAACCTGTTCCGGTTGCCGGTCACCGGCACCAGCCTCACCGTGTTGTTCCAACCCACGTCTCCTGGCCAGGCCCGTCTGGCCGTTTCGCGCGAAGGCGACCCCTCGGCGGCCGTGACCGACCTTTCGGAGGGAACCCGGTCCGTCTCTGTGCCGGGGGGAGACGGCCCGGCGTACGTGGCCCTGGTCAACCTGGGAGAGGCGGGCCTGAACTATTCGGTTGCGTTCGAAGAGGGCGGCCAGGGCACGGTGTCGGACGCGACCGGCACGGGAAGTGGGGGCAACCAGGCCTCCGGAACCGGGGAGGGGACCGCCGGCACGGGGCCAGGTGCCGTGGCCGATGGGGCGTCGCCCACCACGGGCGGGTGCTTTTTGTCCTCGCTGGCCTGGTGAGGGGGGGCGGCCCGCCCTTGTTCCGGGGCACTTGAACGTCGAGGAAGATTTGGGTAGGTTCTCCTCCCGTAACGGGGGAATTCGGGAGGCCGGGATGGGGCCCATTGGGGTGGGCACAAATCCGGTTGCGTGGATCGCCTCGGCACCTAGGGGACTCGTGGGTCCCCTAGGGCCGGGGCTTTTTTCGTTCTGCCGCCCGGGTGGGCGGGAAGGAGGGATGCCATGAGGAAAGCTGGAATCGTCTTGGCGTGTGTGCTCCTTGGGCTCGCGGCGCCCGCCGCCTGGGCCGGGAAGGGGAGATCGAAGCCGCCGCCGGAGCCCGCCCCCGACTCGGTCCTCTCGGCTCACCTGGCCGAGGCCGACGGCACGACCGGGCAGGACACGAACGCCGGCGCGGGGGTGAAAACCGGCCACATCCAGGACGGCGCGGTCACCCAGGCGAAGCTGGGGGCCGACGTGCTGGACCGGTTCGCGGCCCTGGAGGCCGCGGTTTCGGCCCTTGAAGCCCAGAACGCCGCGCTCGCCGCACAGGTCTCGGCCCTCGAGGCCCAGAATGCCGAGTTGGCCGCCCGGGCCCAGGCGCTGGAAACCCAGGCGGCGGACCTTGCGGCCCGGCTGGCGTCGGTCGAGGCCAACCCGGTGCTCGCCCTGGGGCCGTACGTGCGGTTGGAGCCCGCCGAGTTGGACCTGCTCGCCGGACCCCATGTGGTGTTCGAGGGGGTGAACGTGCACATCCGAAGCGGTTCCGGCACAACCGACGCCGCGAACGGGCTGGGGAACCTCGTCGTGGGCTACAACGAGCCGGGCGGGTGGTTCCCGCCCGACCGGTTTGGCTCCCACAACCTCGTAGTGGGCAGGTTCCACTCGTATCCGGGCACCGGCGGGGTCGTGGCGGGTGAGGAGAACCGGGTAGCGGGGACCGCCGCCTCGGTGCTCGGCGGCATCCGGAACGCCGCGGACGGCCCGTACGCCGTGGTCGTCGGCGGGGAGGGGAATGTGGCAGGGGCCTGGGGATGGTGGGGCCCGGGCGGCCCGGTGGTGGTCGGCGGAATGAACAACCAGGCCAACGCTCCGGGGTCGGTTGTGGTATCCGGCGAGTCCAACACCGCCTCGGGGTACCTGTCCGCGGTTCTCGGCGGTACGTGGAACGATGCCTGGGGCGACCGGTCCGCGGTGGTGGGCGGCGCCGGGAACCGCGCCGAGGGGTGGGAGTCGGCCGTCCTGGGCGGCCAGGGCAACATCGCTGCCGGTCAGTCGTCCACCGTTTCGGGCGGCGAGGCCAACCAGGCCTGGGGGCCGAGCTCCACGGTGAGCGGCGGCTCCAGCAACCAGGCCCAGGGCGCCCGCTCCGCCGTGGGCGGCGGGGCCGGCCGCGTGGCCCCGGCCGACGACAACTCGGCCGCCGGGAGCCTGCTGGAGGCAAATTGACGGTTCACACGGGGCGGCTGCGAAGCCGCCCCGTTGCTTACAGGAAGCAACGGTGTGGGGAATGCGGACGCAATCGGAGGCACAAGCCCCGAGCGCTCGCCGCCGGAGCGGTTGACCCCCGGGAGGCCGGCTGGTAGACTCCCGCGCCAACCGGAAACCGGGGGCCCGTAGGAGCACCGATGTTGGACCCGTTGTACCCCGAACGACGAGGCGAAACCTTCTCCGCCCAGGCGAGAAGGTTTTTTTTTGAGTTCGGCCGGGGCCGGCCGCGCGTGGACAAGGGGTTCCGGTGGGCCGGAACCCGAGGTTCGCGCGTCCTAACCTCCTAGCGTCCCAGCCTCCCAGCGGAAGGATCCCATGCCCGAACCGTACCGCAGGGTGCTTCTGAACGCCGAGGCCGTGCGCCGCACGCTGGCCCGGATGGCCCTGGAGATCCTCGAGCGAAACCGAGGCACCCGGGATCTCGCCCTCGTGGGCATCGTGCGCCGGGGCGACCTTCTGGCCCGGCGGCTCGCCGAGCATATTCGGCGGGCCGAGGGGGTGGAGGTTCCCGTGGGCCGGCTCGACATCACCCTCTACCGCGACGATCTGGGCCGCAAGGGCGCGCCTCCGCCCCTGGGCCCCACGGACATCCCGTTCTCCCTGGACGACCGGGTGGTGGTGCTGGTGGACGACGTGCTCTACACGGGCCGCACCGTGCGGGCCGCGCTCGACGCCCTGGTGGACCTGGGCCGGCCCCGGGCGATCCAGCTCGCGGTGCTGGTGGACCGGGGCCACCGGGAGCTCCCGATCCAGCCCGATTACGTGGGCCACGTCGAGCCCACCCGACCCGAGGAGGAGATCGAGGTGCGGGTGGGCGACGACCCGGCCGACGACGCCGTGTTCCTGGTGGAGCCGGGGTGGGAGGAGGGGGAGGGGTGACCGTGGCGTTCGCGCGGAAGGATCTCGTGGCCATCGAGCCCCTGGCCCCCGAGGAGATCGTGCACATCCTCGACACGGCCGAGGGGTTCCTGGACGTCTCCCGCCGGGAGGTCAAGAAGGTGCCGGCGCTCCGGGGGAAGACCGTTGTCAACGGGTTCTTCGAGGCCACGACCCGCACCCGACTCTCCTTCGAGATCGCCGAGAAGCGCCTCTCGGCCGACACGGTGAACTTCTCGGCCTCGACGAGTTCGGTCAAGAAGGGCGAGACGCTCCTCGACACCGTGAAGAACATCGAGGCCATGCGGCCCGACGCCGTGGTGATCCGCCACTCGGCCGCCGGGGCGGCCGAGTTCGTGGCCCGGCACCTCGCCTGCGCCGTGGTGAACGCGGGGGACGGCCGCCATGAGCACCCGACCCAGGCGCTCCTGGACCTCTTCACGATCCGAAAGCACAAGGGCCGGATCGAGGGCCTCACGGTGACGATCGTGGGCGACATTGCCAACTCCCGAGTGGCCCGCTCGAACATCCACGCGCTCACGAAGCTGGGGGCCCGGGTGCGGGTGTGCGGCCCGCCCACCATGCTCCCGCCCCAGGTGGAGCGGCTCGGGGTGGAGGCCTTCACCCGGGTGGCCGAGGCCGTGGCAGGGGCCGACGTGGTGATGGCCCTGCGGATCCAGAAGGAGCGCTTGGGCCGGGCCGTGTTCCCCTCGGACCGGGAGTACGCCCGGGTGTTCGGTTTGAACCCGCGGGTCATGGAGCGGGCCGCGGCCGACGCCATCGTGATGCACCCGGGGCCCATGAACCGGGGGGTCGAGATCGCCTCGGAGCTCGCCGACGGCCCCCGCTCGGTGATCCTGGAGCAGGTGGAGCACGGGGTGGCCGTGCGGATGGCGGTGCTCTATCTCCTCGTGGGGGGAGGGAGGTCGGAATGGACTTCGTGATCCGCGGGGGCCACGTGATCGACCCGGCGGCCGGGGTCGACGCCCCCCGCGACGTGGCCGTGGCCGACGGGAAGATCGCGGCCGTGGAGCCCTCCATCGACCCGGGCGGGGCCCCGGTGGTGGACGCCGCGGGGCTTTGGGTGCTGCCGGGCCTCATCGACATCCACGTGCACCTGCGGGAGCCCGGCCAGGAGTACAAGGAGGACGTGGCCTCGGGCACCCGGGCCGCCGTGGCCGGGGGGGTCACGGCCGTGTGCGCCATGCCCAACACCCGGCCGGTGAACGACAACGCCGAGGTGACCCGCTACATCCTGGAGCGGGCCCGGCAGGGCGGGGTGTGCCGGGTGTACCCGGTGGGCGCGATCTCGAAGGGCCTCCGGGGCGAGGACCTGGCCGAGATCGGGGACCTGGCCGAGGCCGGGTGCGTGGCCGTGACCGACGACGGCCACCCCGTCTCCTCGAGCCTTCTCATGCGCCGGGCCCTGGAGTACGCCTCGGCCTTTGGGCTCACAGTGGTGAGCCACTGCGAGGACCTCGATCTCGCCGCCGGGGGGGCCATGAACGAGGGGCTCGCCTCGGCGTACCTGGGGCTTCCGGCCATCCCGGCCGAGGCCGAGGAGATCCAGGTGGCCCGGGATCTCCTGCTGGCCCGGCGCACGGGGGCGCGGCTCCACCTGGCGCACCTTTCGACCCGGGGGTCGATGAAGCTCCTCCGCTACGCCAAGCGCATGGGGCTTCGGGTGACCGGGGAGACGGCGCCCCACTACTTCACCCTGACCGAGGACGCGGTGCGGGGGTTCGACACGAACGCCAAGATGAACCCGCCCTTGCGGGAGATCGCCGACGTGGAGGCCGTGCAGAAGGCCCTGCGCCGGGGGGTGGTGGACGCCATCGCCACCGACCACGCCCCCCACGCCCCCGACGAGAAGGAGGTGGAGTTCGAGGCCGCCCCCAACGGGGTGATCGGGCTCGAGACGAGCCTCGGGGTGACCCTGCGACTCGTGCACCACGGGCTCCTGGACCGGGTGCGGGCCGTGGCCGCGCTCACCGTCGGGCCGGCCCGGGCCCTGGGGCTCCCGGGGGGGACGCTCGCCCCGGGGAGCCCGGCCGACATCGCGCTGGTGGACCCCGAGGCCCGGTGGACCGTGGATCCGGCGGCGTTCTTCTCGAAGTCCCGAAACTGCCCGTTCGCCGGCATGGAGCTCCGGGGCCGGGCCGTGGGCACCGTGGTGGGGGGAAGGTTCGTGTACTGGCAGGGCCGGATCACGGCCGAGAATCTCGATACCGCAGAGAGGCTTCCCGCATGAAAAAGGCGCTACTCGCCCTGGCCGACGGAACCGTGTTCCGGGGATGGTCCTTCGGGGCCGAGGGCACGACCGTCGGCGAGGTGGTGTTCAACACGAGCATGACCGGGTACCAGGAGGTCCTGAGCGACCCCTCCTACAAGGGCCAGATCGTGGCCATGACCTACCCGGAG
>NZ_BAAHFQ010000176.1:0-5723 GCF_054681715.1 Deferrisoma sp. | reverse complement strand
GGTCCACGGCGCGGCCCTCCCGCCGGGCGGCCACGGCCGGGGCCAGGGGCTCCCGGAACCGAAACGGGCAGATCCGGTCCAGGGGCTCGGCGCACCCGGCGGCCGCGGCCAGGGCCAGGGCGTCGGCCGGCCGGTCCGGGTTGTCGCACCCGGTCTCGGCGGGTTTCAACACCCCCACCCGAAGGCCGCGGCCCACTAGGCCCCGGGCCAGGGCGCAGGCCACCCGGGTCTTCCCGACCCCGGTGTCGGTGCCGGCCACCACGAGGGCCCGGGGGAACGCGGGGGTCATGCGGCCGCCTCGGCCTCGCGCCGGCGCAGATCGGCGAGGGCCTCCACCAGGGCGTCCACGTCGGCGGGGTCGTGCTCGCTCGATACGGTGATCCGAAGCCGGCTCGTGCCCTGGGGCACCGTGGGGGGGCGGATCGGGTGCACCCAGAACCCCCGGTCCCAGAGCGCCTGGGCCCAGGCCAGGGCCGCCCCGTTGGAGCCCAGCACCACCGGAACGATGGGGGTCGGATGATCGTCCACCGCGAACCCGGCTCCCTGGAGCCCCTCCCGGAGCCGCCGGACCCGGGCCCGGAGCCGCTCGACCCGCTCGGGCTCGTCCCGGAGGACCTGGAGCGCCGCCCGGGCCGCCCCGAGGACCGGGGGCGGCAGGGCCGTGGTGTAGATGAGGCTCCGGGCCCGGTTCACCAGGAGGTCCCGCACGGGCCCGGCGCAGGCGGCGAACGCGCCGAAGACCCCCAGGGCCTTGCCCAGGGTGCCCATGACCACCAGGTCGTCCCCCTCCACCCCGAAATGGTGCAGGGTGCCCCGGCCGCTGCCGATCACCCCGGTGGCGTGGGCGTCGTCCACCACCACCAGGGCCCCGTGGGCCCGGGCGGCCTCCAGGATCTCCGGCAGGGGGGCGAGGTCGCCGTCCATGCTGAACACCCCGTCGGTCACCACGACCTTGCGGGGCTCGCCGGCGTGGCGCTCGAGGCGGCGGGCCAGGTCGGCCGGGTCGGCGTGGCGGTACACCTCCACCCGGGCCCGGGCGAGCCGGCAGCCGTCCACGATGGAGGCGTGGTTGAGCTCGTCCGAGAAGATCACCCCGCCCCGGCCCAGGGCGGTCAGGAGCCCCAGGTTCGCCTGGTACCCCGAGTTGAAGAGCACCGCGTGCCCGAACCCCTTGAGGGCCGCCAGGTCCTCCTCGAGCTCGGCGTGGAGGCCCAGGGTGCCGGTGATGAGCCGGCTCGCCCCGGCGCCCGAGCCCCACCGCCGGGCCGCCTCGGCCGCGGCCTCCGCGAGCCGCGGGTCGGCCGCGAGCCCCAGGTAGTCGTTGGACGAGAAGCAGCGCACCTCCCGGCCCCCCACCCGGACCCGGGGGCCGCAGGGGCCCTCCAGGGGCCGGAGCTCCCGGTAGCTCTCGGCGGCCCGGAGCGCCGCCAGCTCCTCCCCCACCCAGGCCGGGATCACAGGGGCCTCCCGCTCCCCTCGGCCACCGGCCGGAACCCGAGGTCGCGCACCATCTTCAGGTCAACGTCCGGGGCCCGGCCGGCCGTGGTGAGGTAGTGGCCCACCATCATGCCGTTGGCGCCGGCGTAGAAGATCCAGGAGGCCAGGTCCCCCAGGTTGCGGTCGCGGCCGGCGCAGACCTTGATCGTGGCCCGGGGCAGGAGGAACCGGTACACGGCCACGATCTTGAGGCACTCCAGGGGCGGAAGGGGGGGCATGTCCTGGAGCCGGGTGCCCTTGACCGGCACGAGGAAGTTCAGGGGCACGCTGTCCACCTCGAGCGCCCGCAGGGTCAGCGCCATCTCCACCCGCTGGGCCCGGGACTCCCCGATGCCGAAGATGCCCCCCGAGCAGGTCATGAACCCCAGGCGCTTGGCCGTGCGCACGGTCTCCACGTCGTCCTCGTAGTCGTGGGTCGTGCAGATCCGGGGGAAGAAGCTCCGGGCCGTCTCCAGGTTGTGGTGATACCCCCGGAGCCCGGCGTCCCAGAGCTTTCGAAGCGCGTTCTCCGAGAGGATCCCCAGGCTCGCGCAGGGGCTCACGCTGCCGTCGGCCGCGATCCGGCGCACCGCCTCGCACACGCGGTCGAGCTCGGGCCCCTCGTCGATCCCGGTGCCGCTCGTCACGATGCCGAACCGGTTGGCGCAGATCGTGGCCCCCTCCCGGGCGGCCGCCACGATCTCGTCGGGGTCCCGGAGGTCGTACACCGGCGCCTCGGTGCGGTGGTGGGCCGACTGGGCGCAGAAGGCGCAGTCCTCGGGGCACCGGCCGCTCTTGGCGTTCACGATGCCGCAGAGCTCCACGTCGTAGCCCTTGAAATGCCGGGCGATCCGGTTGGCCGCCGGGAAGAGCTCGTACACGGCCGGGCCCTCGAGCTCCATGAGCTCCAGGGCCTCCTCGGCTGTGACCTCTCCGCCGTCCAGCACGCGCCGCTCGAGCGCCTCGATCCGCTCCCGCATCGGTCATCTCCTCGGGTGGGGGAGGGGCCGCCCCGCGGGCGGCCGGAAAGTCGCGTAGGTACCACGGGCCCCCGGCCGTCGTCAACCGAAACAATGGAATCGGTTGACGAGGTTCCCCCATTGCGCCGGAGGGCGGGGGTGTGGGAAAACCGTGCGGACGCGTGGAGACGTGGACGCGTGGACGGCCGAACGGCCGCAGGTCGAAGGTCGAAGGTCGAAGGTCGTAGGTCATTGCAGTCCAACGTCCAACGGCAAAACGACCCACGACAAACGGGCGTTCACACGACCAACGACCTGCGACGAACGGAAGTTCTTACGACCTCCGGCCGTTTCCCGATTCCCGGCGGTTGACCCGTCCCAACGTCCACGCGTCCTAACGTCCTAACGTCCGCGCGTCCCAGCGTCCTAGCAGGAAGCTATATGGAAGGCCTCATCCTCACCTACAACCGCGACACCGGCGAGGGCCTCATCCGGGGCGACGACGGGGTGCGCTACCGGTTTTCCCGGGCCGATTGGGGCTCGAGCGGCGAGCCCTTCGAGGGCCTGCGGGTCGACTTCGTGCCCACCGACAACGGCGCGGCCGAGGTCTACGCCTTGGAACCGATGAAGTCGGCCGTGGCCGACCTCGCCCGCGACGTGGGCTCGTCCCCCAAAACCATCCCCGCCGTGATCTACGCCCTCTACCTCCTGGCGTTCCTGTACGGCATCACCATGGTGGTGGGCGTGGTGCTGGCCTACGTGAACCGGCCCAAGGCCCGGGGCACCTGGATCGCGTCCCACTACGACTGGCAGATCTCGACCTTCTGGAAGAGCCTGATCGGGGTGATCCTGGGGACCGCGCTCTTAATCGTTTGGGTCGGGCTGCCGATCCTTTTGGCAACGTACGTGTGGGTCATCTACCGCATCGTGAAGGGCTGGAGCGCCCTCTCGGCCGGCGAACCGGTGGGGAAGAAAGGCTAGGCGACTGGGCGGCTAGGCAGCTAGGCGGCTAGGCGGCTGGGCCGCCACGTCCCTTTCGTCCCTAAGGTCCCTTCTGTCCCTCACAACGACCTGCGACGAACGGCCTTTGGCTGCCTGGCTGCCCGGCCGCCTCGCCGCCTAGCCCGGAACGGAGTCAGCCATGGAGGGCAGGGGAAGGCGCGCCGGACGCGCGCTCGTGGTTTTCTGGGTCTTGCTCGGGCTGGCCGCGGCCGCCCGGGCGGACATGTCCGGCCGGGTCGTGGCCGTGGCCGACGGCGACACCCTCACGGTTCTTGTGGGGACCGAGCAGGTCCGGGTGCGGCTCGCCGGCATCGACTGCCCCGAGCGGCGCCAGCCCTTCGGCCGCAAGGCCAAGGAGTTCGCCTCGCGGCTCGCCTTCGGCCAGGTGGTCCGGGTCCGGGGAGAGGACCGCGACCGGTACGGCCGGGTGGTGGGCGAGGTGATCCTCCCGGACGGTCGGAGCCTCAACCGGGAGCTCGTGAGCGCGGGGCTCGCCTGGTGGTACCGCCGGTACGCGCCCGACGATGCCGACCTGGCCCGGCGCGAGGCCGAGGCCCGCGCGGCCCGCCGGGGCCTGTGGGCCGACGCCGCCCCCGTACCCCCCTGGGAATACCGCCGCTCCCGCCGCCGCACCGGCCGCGGCTGACCCTGCGGGTTTCGCCCCCCCACCGGTCACCGCATTTCCCTCGTCACCGATCACCCGTCACGCGTCACGGCAGTTGAGCCACTGATGCACACAGATCTATACGGATTTGAAGGCCTTCATCTGTGTCCATCTGTGCAAATCTGTGGCGCCAATCCGAGGGCGCCAGAACCGCCTGCCCAGCCCGGGCCGGCCGAGACCCCCCATCCACGATGAACGACCTACGACCTGCGACCAACGACGCCCGGCAGTCCCCCCCTTCCCGAAAGTTGACCGTTCGCTCGCGTTGCTCATAGCGGGGGTGCTGGGTACACTGGAGCGCAGTTGGTGCCTTCCAGCGTCTCAGCCTTCTAGTCTCCGAGCCTTCCAGCGTAAATCGCCCCGAAGGACAAGCCATGAACACCCTGAGGAAACGAATCGAAGACGAACTGAACGGCCTCGATCCCACCTCTTTGGTCGCGGTGTACGAGTACCTGAGGGCCATCAAAGCGATCCGGCCTGCCCCCGGCGGGGGGGCGGAGGGGGAGGGCGCCCCGTCGATCGAGGAAGTCAGGAGGCAGACTTCGACATCGTCCAGCGATTGGAGCGAGGCCGTTCGCGGCGACCGGGATGAGCGCATATGAGCCTTTTCTTCTTTGATACCTCCGCTCTTGTGAAGATCTACCATGAAGAGCGCGGCTCGAAAGCCTGTCTCGATCTCTACCTTGGAACCTCGACGATTGCCGTCTCGGAATTGGCTCGGGTGGAGCTGTATTCGGCCGTGTTCCGGAAACTCCGCGAGCGAGAAATCAACGAGGGAGCCGCGGGGGCGGTGCTCCAGAGATTCGAGGAGGATTGCCGCACGAGGTTTGAGGTTTACCACGTGGCGTCGTTGGTGTACGAGGAAGCGGTTGCATTGCTGGAGCAATATGCGTCCCGGATGGCGTTGAGGACGTTGGACGCGCTCCAGTTGGCCACCTATCTCACCTACCGGGAACGGGAGGCGGATGTGTTTGTGAGTTTCGACGAACGTTTGTGCCGCGTGGCAGACGCGGAAGGCGCGAATGTCCTGAGGGTCTAGCGGGTGCGCCCCACGGGATGCGCGTCGGGCCAACCGGCCCCGGCCCATGTGCAACGACCCACGATGCATGGCAGCCCCCCCGGTGTGGGTCACTCACCAGATCACCCGTCACGGCAGTTGCGCCACTGATGCACACAAATTCACGCGGATTTGAAGGCCTTCATCTGTGTCCATCTGTGCAAATCTGTGGCGCCAATCCGAGGGCGCCAGAACCGCCTGCCCAGCCCGGGCCCAGCCGACCCCCCATCCACGACGAACGACCCACGACCAGCGGCAGTCCGCCCGGTCACCGATCACCCGTCACGCGTCACGGCATTTCCCAACGACCTCTGGCACTTGCTACGACCCACGACCCGAGACCCACGACCCCCGGCAGTTCTCACGACCTGCGACGAACGACCTACGGCAGTTTCCCCATTCCCCGTTCCCGGCAGTTGAGCCCCCAGTAGAGTCCAGACACGTGGTGTAAGAAGGGCATGGGCCCTTGCAAACGAAAAGACCACCGCGTCATCCTCCAGAGCCGTAGCGGTCAACCTGCGGCAAGGAGGGAAGACACGATGGTCGACGTCAATGAAGAGGCCCG
>NZ_BAAHFQ010000175.1:0-5776 GCF_054681715.1 Deferrisoma sp. | reverse complement strand
TCACGTTCTCCACCGGCCGGTCGCGGCCCTTGAAATGAGATGGGTTCGAGCCCATCACCGCCTCCCACTGGGCCTGGGTCACCTCGGTCTTCCCCATCCAGAACCCGTCCACGCACACCTCGTGCACCGGGTTCTCGTCACCATCTCCGTCGCCCCAGAGATACCCCATCTGGAAGCACCCCCCCTCCACCCACACGAACTCCATCCCGGTCACCGGGTCCACCGGGTTCCGGGCGAACCCCAGCCATGCAAGCCGCCTTCTCGCCGCCTGCGCCTCCGGACCCTCGGGACACACCTCGAGAAACCGCCCCACCGCCGCCTCGTCGGCCTTGTCGGTGCGCGCCCAGACCTCACCACAGGTCATCGTCGAGAGGTCGTAGCGCGCCCCCTCCGGGTCTTCCAGCACGTACCCCACGCCCTCGGCCCCCGGTCGCCCCCGCAGGAAGACGAGGTCGGGGTTGTGGTAGTAGATCCTGGCCTTCTGGCGCGGAATCCCCACCTTCCACAAGCTCGTTCCCCGGCCCCGTCCCTCCTCGATCCGCACCGTGAAGGTCTCGGTGGCCAGGTCGTACCCCTCGAACCGCCAGGTCACCCCGGGCCCCACGTCGTACACCGTCCCGCGCAACTCCGCGATCCGCTCGTCGAATCCGGCCAGTTCCCGGTCCCGCGCCGCCGCCAACTCCGCCGTCAGTTCCCGCTTCTTCGCCTCCCACTCCGCCCCGATCCGCCTCGCCTCCTCCGCCGCCTTCGCCACCCGCGCCCGGTAGTCCTCCTCCGTCTCGAACATCTCGTCGCGCGGCTCCACCTGCCGCGCCGCCTCCATCCGCCCCCGGTACACCGGCTCCAGCGGCGCCACCAGGGCCTCCAGTTCCGCCTCGTACTCCCGCGCCAACTCCTCTTTCGCCTTCTCCAGCCTCTCGATCTCCTCCACCGCATCCCCCAGGGTCATCGCCCCCGTCCCCCCGCGCCGCCGCATCGCCTCCGCCTTCTCCCGAAGCGCCGCCAGCCGCGCCTCTTTCTCCGACGCCCGCTGCCGCGCCTCCGCCTCCGCCCGCGCCACCATCTCCTTCACCCGGGCCATCTGCTCCGCCCGTTTCTCCGCCGCCTTCCTCTTCAGCCGCTCCAGCTTCGCACGCGCCTCCGCCAGCCGCCTCTCCCGCTCCGCCCGCGCAGCCGCGCTCTCCCCCTCGCCCCCCTTCGCCATCCGCTCAATCTCCGCCTCCAGCTCCCCCTGCGCCTTCTCCAGCACCTCGAGCGTGCCCTCGTCCACCCGCACCAGGTCGCCCACCCCCGCGCTGCCACGCACCACCGCCCCCTTGCTCACCCGCTCGTCCGCGTACGTCACCTCCACCTCCCCCACCTCCCGCTTCTCCTCCCCCACCGCTTCCCCCCGGTCGTTCCGCAGCACCTCCACCCGAAACACCCGGTACCGCGCCCCCTTCTCCACCCCGTCGAGCCGCCCCGCGTCCAGCACCACCTCACCCCCCTCCAGCGCCGTCACCTCCGCCAGCACCGGCACCCGCGCCGCCAGCCTCTGCGCCAGTTCCTTCACCGCACCCCGCACCGCCTCGAACTCCGGCGTGCTGCTCACCTCCTCCGCCGCCTCGATGTCGTTGCGGCCCAGGTCCACCACCTGCGCCGTCAGGGTGATCTTCCCCAACAGCTTCGCCACCCGCCCCACGATCACCTTCTCGGCGTTGAGCATCTGCCCCAACTTCACCGCGCACCCCTGGTCGGTGCACCCCGACATCTGAAACTCCATCTCCTTGGCGATGGCCTCCATCTGGCTGCGCTGCACGATGATGTACCGCCGCATCCGCGCCAGTTCCGTGCGAAGAAGGTCCGACACCGCCTTCGCCTCGTCGACCGTCACCCCCGTGGCCTCCAGGTCGGCCACCACCGCCACCGGCCGCACCGACGCCCACGCCGGCCCCCAGCACGCCCAGGCCACGCACGCCGCCAGAACCACCCGCTTCCCGAACCGCACCATCTCCTCCTCCTGAACCGCTTCCCGACCCGGGACGACACGTGCCCCCCCCGGCGGGGGGCGCCTTTGCCCCCGAGGGCAAGGCGACCCGGGGCTGCCAGCCGGGTCGACCGCCGTGAATGGTGAATCGTGTAGTCGTGAATGGGGAATGGGGAATCGTTCTTGGGGCCGGGCGTTCGCCCCACGCCGCCGCCCGCGGGAGCGGCTTCCGGGGTGGGCGGCTAGCCGCCGCCGGCCCCCAGCGCTTCCGCGATACGCCGGCCGCAGGCCCGCGGGCCGGCGCACACGGTCTCGACCCGCGCGGTTTCCGCGCCCGAGTCGAGGTCGGTCATCCGGGCCTCCACCGCCATTCCCCCGGCCCCCGGCCCCACCCGGCCCGTGACCAGCCGCGCCGCCCCCAGCATCCGCCCGAACGCCTCCCCGCACGTCTCGTCCACGCCCCCGCACGGTTGCGCGGGCAGCGACACGGCTGCGGCCAGGGCTTCGGCCTCCTCGGGCGTCACCACCACGACCCCGGGCCGCTCCGCCAGAGCCTCGCGCACCGCCTCCGTGAGGGCCCGGGCCGAGGCCTCCCACCCCGGGGCCGCCGTGAACCCGCTCACCATCACGGCCACCGGTTCGCCGGCCCGGGCCGCGGCCGCCGCGCCGAGCGCCAGGGCCGCAGCGAACACCGTCCGCAGGCGCCGGCCCGCCCTCACCGCCCGTACCGCCCCGAGAGCACGATCTTGAACCGGCCCGGCCGGGCCCCCTCGGCCTCGAGTTCCACCGTGCGAAAGAACGCGCCCGCCCCCTCGGGCGGGGTCACGGCCACCTCGAGCGGCCGACTCTCTCCCGGGCCCAGAACGAGGGGCAGAGCCCCCTCCACGGCCACGCCCTCTCCCGGCGGCCCGGCCAGCCCCACCCGCACCTCCCGGCCGGTGCGGTTTCGGAGCACCGTGCGCACCACGCGCCGCCCGCCCCCCCGCACCGTGCCCAGGTAGTGCACCCGGGGTTCCAGGCCGAGGTCCTCCGTGACCCGCGCCCTCAGGGTCAGGGTGAGTTTGGGGGTGTCGGGATCGTCGGTGGTAAGCACCACGTCCTTCGTGACCTCGCCCCGGAACCACAGGGTCGAGAACACCGTGCGCACCCGGCCCACGCCCCCGGGCGGAACCCGCGCGTCCAGAATCTCGCTGTTCGTGCATGGGCAGGTGTCTTCCACGGCGACGAGCCTGAGCGGCCGCCCCCCCGCGTTCGCCACCTCGAACACGTGCTCCGCCCTCTCCTGCTGCCCCATCTCCCCGAGGTCGGCCACCGGCGCCGCGACCCGGGCGTCCTGGGGCCCCCGGGGCCCGCAGCCCGCCGCCAGCGCGGCCAACGCGAGCGCCACTCCCAGCCACCGCATCATCCCCCGCCTCCTTTCCTCGGCAACCCCTGGAGGAACGCCTCCAGTTCCCGGAGCTTCGGCTCCTGGTACATCTCCCAGGCCATCACCACCCGCCCGTCAGGCCCTACCAGCACGTTGGTGGGCAACTGGGAGACCCCGTAGCTTTTGGCCACCCGGTTGAACTTGTCGGAGAGCACCCGCATGCCCGCCCCGCCCGCCCGGGCCAGGTAGTCGTCCACCCCCCTGAGGCCGAACCGGTCGAGGCACACGAGCACCACCCGGAACCCCCGGTCGGCGTACGCCGCCTCGAGGGCCCGAAGTCGCGGGATCTCCTCAGCGCAGGGCTCGCACCAGGTGGCGAAAAACGAAAGCAGCGTGTACCCGTCCTCGAACAACCGGCTCGCCAGAACCAGCTTCGTCGGATCCCCGAGTTCCCGGAGCCCGAAGGCCGGGGCCTCGGCCCCCGGGGCGGGCGGCGCGGCCCAGGCGGCCCCGGCGGCGAGGGCGGCACACAGCACCCCGGTCAGGATGCCCTTCGGTATGGGTCCCATGATCTTCCCGAGCCTCCTTCCTGCCTTCCCGTGGACGGCCGGCGGCGCCAGCCCGCGACACCCTGCCCCGGCGGGCCTTCGGCCCGGATCGCGCCCGGGAGGGCGCCCCCGCAACTGCCGCCAACCCCCGGGCCCCGGGGGGCCCGCCCACGAGGCGCGATTCCCCCTTCGGCTTCACCCACATCCCCCGGGGCCTCCCGGCGGGGGCCCCCGCTCACGGGCCCCGGCGCCAGGCCAGGGCCACGCTGCGCCTCGCGTGCCAACTCGCGGCAGGAAGCGCGTGCCCCAGCCATCCGGCCCACGAGGCCCGGCACCACGCCGCTGTCGCCCGTCGCTGGTCGTGAGCCCTCCGCAACCAGACCATCCGGCGGCGGGCGCGCCGCACGTTCTCCTTGGGCAGGCGAAGGTGCGTAGAAAACACCCGGTACCCCACGAACCGAACGCCGTCTTCGGAACGGCCCACGGTCCGCCGAGTGGGGTGGACCCTGAGGCGCAGCCCCTCGAGGCACCGATCCACCGCGGCCAGCACCCGCAGGCCGTCTGCCGGGCTTTCGATGCCCACCACCACGTCGTCCACGTACCGGGCGCACCTCCGCCCGAGGTCCCGGGCCAGGAACCGGTCGAGGGGGTCCAGGTACACGTTCCCGAAGAACTGGCTCGTCTGGTTCCCGATCGGCAGCCCCTTGCGCCGCTCCAGCGGCGTGAACAGGCCGTCGCCGGGAAAATGGTCGAGCACCGGCTCCTGCGGGTTCGACCCGTCGATGATCCGGCCGCAGAGCCACAGCACCCCCCCGTCGTCCACCCCCTCGGCGAGCAACCCCTTGAGCAGCGCGTGGTCGATGGAGGGGAAGTACTTGCGCACGTCGAACTGGAGTACCCAGGGGTGCCGCCGCAGAATCGCCTGCACGCGCCGGACCGCCGCATGGGTGCCGCGGCCCTTGCGGTTCGCATACGTCCAGGGCTGGAACCGCCGCTCCCAGGCCGGCTCCAGCACCCCCACGAGGGCGTGGTGCACCACCCGGTCGCGAAACGGCGCCGCGCTGATCTTGCGCGGCTTGCGGTCGTAGACCCAGAACTCCCGGTACGGGCCGGGCCGGTAGGCCCGCTCCCGCAACTCGCGGCTCAGCGTCCAGAGCTCCTCCTCCAGGCGCAGGAAGAACGCGTTGGCGCCCGGGTCCCCCGCCTTGCCCCGCCGGGCGCGGCCGAAGGCCCAGTGCAGGTGCTCAAACGAGCACAGGCGGTCGAATCTCCCGGCGGGCACCCCCTTCACGGCGCACCCCCCGGCCAAAAATCCGGGGCGCGGAGACGCCCCCCGCGCCCCCCTAGGTCGTTTGGCCCGGCCGACGGCGGCCGGACACGGGAACGGACCCCATGGAACATCTCGCCTAGCCCGGCGTCCGTGAACGCCGGGCACCTCGGCCCCGCGACGTGCCTGCCGGCGGCGACCAGCCGGAACCCCTGGTTGTTGTTGCGGTTGTCCGGGGTGTTCCTGTTGCGGTTCGCGGCCCGCACGTTCCTGGGTTTGTTGTTCCAGGACCCGCCGCGCACCACGCGCCGGTCACGCCGGATCCGTCCCCTGCTCCCCTGCATCGTCTCCCCGTACCGTGCCGGTCTCCTTGGCCAGCCACCCGCCCAGGAGCCGGCCGATCTCGTCCATGCGCCCCGCCGCGTACTCGTACTGGCCGAAAGCGGTGAACCCCAGGTCCCGGGCCATGCGCACGTGGTGCCGCAGCTTTTCCAGCGTTTCGTCCGCCCGTCGCAGGGCCCCCACGCGGCCCCGCCGGTCCCTCCGCTTCGCTGCCTCCACGAGCGCGTCGTAGACCCCCAGGGCCCCCTGCTCGATCCGCTGCCCCAGCACGAAGCGCTGGTCCCGCG
>NZ_BAAHFQ010000174.1:0-5817 GCF_054681715.1 Deferrisoma sp. | reverse complement strand
GGGGGCTGGCAGGGCTTGCGGCTCATCGTGGGGGTGGACCTGGTGCTGGGGCCGCTCCTGACGCTCATCGTGTACAACCCCAAGAAGACCCGCCGGGCGCTCCTTTTGGACTACGGCGTCATCGGCACCCTCCAGGCCCTCGCCTTCGGCTGGGGGCTCTGGACCGTGGCGGCCCAGCGCACGGCCCTGGTGGTGTTCGCCGACGGCGCGTTCTACTCGGCGAGCGCCGACCTCCTGCCGCTCGCGGGCGACGAGGCCAAAAAGCTCCTCGAGGACGCCGACCGCACCCCGGTGTACGCCGTGATCCGGATGCCCCCCGACGAGACCGAGCGCCAGCGCATCCGGAAAACCGCCCTTCAGACCGGCCGGCCGGTGTTCCTCCGGGGCGACCTGATGGAGCGCTTGACCGACCGGAACATGGGCATCGTGCGGGAGTATCCGCTCACGTTGGCCGCCTGGCGGGAGCGGGCGCCCGACTGGGCGCAACGGGCGGAGGCGTGGGTGCGGAAGAGGGGGCTCGAGCCGGAGAGGGTTCTCCTGGTCCCCCTCGTTTGCCGCTACGACCGCCTGGCCATCCTGCTGGACCCCGACGCCTCATCGCCCCTGGGCTTTCTGCCCGAGGGGCCGCCCAAGGAGACCAACGTGAAGGTGCGGCGACAGGGCGAACTGGAAGGAACCGGGGGCTCCCCGGATCCGGCGGGCGGCCGGTGACCCGGCCCGGCGGAAACGGGAAGACGCCGGAGTGCCCGAAAATCCGAGCGCCCCGCACGCCGCCCCAAAACGGGCGGAGCGGCTCTGAGTCCCTGGGCTTCCGGGCGCCTCCCCCGGGCGCGGCAACCGGCGGCGTTTCTGCTTACTCCGCAGCGGGCCGGGCGCGGACACCCTCGTCTGCCTCCCACCGATCCCCGATCACCTCCCAGACCTGGTAGTACGGCGGGTTCGACTCCACCAGGCGGAACCCGGGCAGGGGCTCGGGCGCCTTCTCCCAGAACACCCGGTGGAACAGGCTGTCCGCCACGCTCCGGGAAAGGAAGAACGCCAGGGCTGCCGGCTGGTAATAGAGGATCCCGTACTCCCCGCCCCGCTCATACGAGCGCTCCTCCCGACCCGCCTCCGTGATGATCCTCGCGAAACCCAGGGGGCGTTCCTCGTTTTCTTTCTCCAGCCAGGCGGTGCCCGTCCCCAGATCGGCCCGGAACCCTTCGGCACGGATGATGGAGTCTTCCTTCCTCGCCCGGTAGAAAATCCGCGTTGCCGGGTGCACTCCCTTTTTCTCCCTTGGGTTCCAGGTGCCGAACCAGTACCACCAGTACGCGGTGCGGGCCATCTCCCAGTCGAGGAACACGTACACCGGGGGTGCTTCGCGCGGGTAGAGGAACTCCAGCCACTCCCCGATCCGGATTTTCGGCCGGATCTTCTCGTCGGCCAGGTTCAGGATCAGGTCGCGGGCTTCCTCCGGCGGGGCGGCCAGGAGCTTTTTGACGAGGAAGACCTCGGCGCCCTCTTCGCCCCCGGTTTTCCGGCGCAGCCAGGCCATGCCCTTTCGCCCCCGGGCCGCGAAGAACCGGATGTAGTTGGCCGAAAGCCGAGGGTTGTCCGCGGCGAAGGGGATCGCGTTCCACACCATGTCGGTGCCCCAGTGGGTCGCGCCGTCGGCCACCGTGGCCCGGCGGGACCAGTAGAGCAGCGGATACCCGTGGTCGGCCCAGTTCCAGATCACGGCGTCGGCCGGGGTGAGGTCTTGCAGGCGTTCCATGCCGGCCACGATCTTGGGGTGCACCACCGGCCAACGGTCGTCCTGGTACTCGTAGATCTTGGACGCGCTCTGGGCGAAAAGCCCGATGCATAGAAGCACCACGAGGCCCTTCACCCAACGGTGGGTTGCCCGACCCCACGCCCAGGCCGCCGCGAACCCGCAACCGAGGGCGATCAATGGGCCCGCGAACACGAGGAACCGATAGGCCTTGAAACACCCGAGCAGCAGGAGACCGGCCGGCACCGCCAAGAACAGGGCTTCACGGAACCGGGTCACGAGGAGGAGCAGGCACCCCGCCGCGCCCACCGCCACCACCGGCCAGTCTCCGCCGAGCGCCCAAAGGATCTTGTCCCACCCGGGGATCTGCTGTTCGCTGATCGACACCGAAACGTTGGGGTAGGCCTCCGGCGCGGCCTTCATCACGTAGCGGGCGATCTTGCCGACGAACTCCCAGCGGCTCCCCTCGACATTGGCCAGCGTGGCGCAGAAGACACCCCAGGCCAGCGTCCCGATCAAGAAGGTGGCGAGCGGGCCCACCCACGCCTTCGGTTTTGGGGCGGAAACGAGTCCGAGGAGAGCTGCGGTCAAGGCGGGGATCGCCCAAAACGCATACACCGCATAGGGGGCCTGATCCCACCAAGCGAGGCAGAGCAGGAGCGCGACGGCCGATAGAACGGCCGTGCACGAGCGCCGGAGCGGGTCGCCTCTCCAAAGCCAAAGCCCGAAAAGGGAGAAGGCGTAGAGGAACGCCACGTTTCCGGGGTCGGTGTCAAACCACCCGGCGCTGGAACGGGCCACATAAAGGGGCCCAAA
The DNA here is from genome assembly GCF_054681715.1 of Deferrisoma sp. NCBI lineage: Bacteria > Pseudomonadati > Thermodesulfobacteriota > Deferrisomatia > Deferrisomatales > Deferrisomataceae > Deferrisoma > Deferrisoma sp. The sequence goes on along the minus strand of NZ_BAAHFQ010000174.1, from coordinate 3,248 downwards.
CAGGCAGAGGGCGGCGGCGGTGTGGCCGGCCAGGGGTCCCCCTAGGCGCCACGCGAGCCCGTAGACCGGCAGCGCGACCAGAAGGCCGAGGGCGCACGGCACGAAGGCCGCCACCCAATCGAGCGGGGCCCCCGTGAGCTTGGTCGCGGCCGCTGTGACCTGGGACAGGAGCGGCGGCACCGGGGGGCGTGGGGGCGAATCGGGAAACCGGCGCTCGCGGTGAATCGGCTCGTATCGATCCTCGAGGAGGTCACGTGTCAGCGAGAGGTAGTAGTACGCGTCGAAGCCCGTGAGGACCGGAACCCCGTCGTACTGCGCCCGTTCGGGGAACGCCATCCACCCCGCGATGGGGTGCACCCGGATCAGGGCTCCCGCAAACAAGATGCTGATCGCGACCAGCAGATGCCCGCGCCGTTTCCAGGTCATGCGTGCTCCTAGGCTTCCGCCGTTTCTTCAACACTCCAGAAGCACCTGCGTCCAGGGCAGCGGCGACCGCACCGCCCGCACCCGTCCTGCCCGGGAAACAAATGCCAGGAATCCCCGCCTCGACCAGTGCTGCAGGTGGCCGGGGGTGTTCCCCAGCGCTCCCACGTAGCGCAGGCGCGTGAGGTTCAGGAGCCGCCAGATCGGCTCCCGCGGAACCGAGAGCACGACCCACCGCCTCGCCACGCGGGTGAGTTCCCGGAGGGCCCGATCTGGAGTCTCAAGATGCTCCAGGACCTCGAGCGCCAGCACCGTGTCGAAGCTTCCGTCGCGGAGGGGCAGGTCGTATGCCGAACCGAGGCACAGGCGAACCCCCGGATTCCGTTCGGCTGCTGCGCGAACCAGGCGCGGCTCCACGTCCAGCGCGAAAAGCCGCGAGTCCGGGGGAAGAGATGCGTTGACCCGTTGGGTGCTGAACCCCTCGCCGCAGCCCACCTCGAGATGCCGTGGCCCGGAGCATTCCTGAAGGAGTTCGGCCAGCGCCGCGTAAAAACGGTCCACCAGCCAGCGGCCGACGGCCCCCTCTTTGGTGTACTTGCCGGCGAAATCGTAGTCCGAGTTCCTGGCCATCGTGGTGTTTCCGCTACCCGGCGGCCATGGCGTCGTGCCGCTCGGCGTCACGACGCCATGCCGCCACCATCCAGGGGCCCAGGAGCACGGAGTTGATGAGGCGGTTCACCCCGGCGGCGAGAAACCCGGCGCTGGCCGGGAGCCCGGCGGCCAGCGCCAGGGCCGCAGCTCCGCTTTCCTGGATGCCGAGGCCCCCCGGGGCGAAGCCGACCGCGGAGCCCACGATTTGGCTCGCCACGAGAACGGCGGCCTGCGAAAGGTCCGACGCCACCCCGACGGCACGCAGGCAGGCCCAGAACCTCCCGACGTCCACGAGGAGAGCACCCGTCCGGATGAGGAGAAGAAGTGGAAGATTCCGGGGCGCGACGCCCGTGCGAACGAGCAGTACGGATCCAACCGCGAGAAGCACCGGACATGCCAGGACGCCGACCATGCCCCATTCGGGCAGCTCGCGCGCCGCCAATCCCAGCCCGAGGAGGGCCGAGGCCAGGCCGGCCCACAGGCAGAACAGGCCGATAACGAGGGCGCTGCCTTTGGGTACCGGGACGCCTTTTGCCCGGAGAGCGGCCACCCGGGTGATGGCGGCTCCCGGCAGAGGCAGCAGGTTCGCTGCGGCGCCGATGAGGACCACCTTGACGGCCTCGAAGAAACGGAACGGCGCTCCCAGCGCGGCCCCGACGCGACAAAGCTCCAATGCGTTCAGGCAAAAGGTGCCCGGGAATCCAAAAACGCCGACGGCGACCACGTAGGCCCACCGGACCTGCCGGAACGACAGTCCCAGGTGGCGCGCCGACACGGCGGCGCCCACCGCAAAAAGGGCGGCCGCCGCCGCAAACGCCGTGAGCCGGGTCTTCTTCCCGACGGAGAGCCTTTCTCCCCCGATTCCGAGGGCCTCCCGCGAACCGGCTTCCAGCGTCACCGGGCCCCCTCAGCCTTGCCCGTTTCGGCGGAGCCGTTCGGGAAGTTCGTCCGGGCCCTGGGTGTACCGCTGCGCTTTGAGTTCGTAGAGGATCCGGTCCTGGTTCTGGCGGATCCGGTCGAGCATGTCGGCCACGATGGCCACCACCGTGAGTCCGAACCCCACGAATCCCAACGCACCGCCGGTGAAGCCGGCCCAGAGATGCCCGCTGAACCGACCGGTGAGCAGGTAGTGGCCGAAAAAGAACGCAAGCAAAGCCGCGGCCGGCAGGTAAAAGCACAGCGCCAGTCCGCCGAAAAACCGGAGCGGCTGGAAGTCGCGGTAGCTGCGGAAGATGATTCCAAACGCGTTCGTGCCGTACCTCCACAGGCTCCCCGCCACCCGCGATTTTCCGAACTTCCGTTCCCCCTCGACCCGAAGCGGCACCTCGACGATCCGGAACCCCTTGAACGCGAGGTCCAGGAACACCTCGTGGGTGTAGGTGTAGCGCCCCACGGGGTTCAGGTGGAGCGCGGCTTGGCGGTTGTAGGCCCGAAAGCCACACGAAACATCGTAAAACCGCCGGCCGATCAGCCCGCTCAGAAGCCGTGCGATCATCCGGTTCCCCCATTTCTTGATCCACGGCATCCGGGGCACGAGCGCGGGGTCGCGAAACCGCGAGGCCGTGGCCATGTCGGCCCTCCCTTCCAGGATCGGGGCGAGAAGGGTGGGCAGGTCCTCGGGGTGGAACTGCCCGTCGCCGTCCATGTTCGCCACGATGTCGGCCCGGAGCCGGAGCGCCTCCCGAAGCCCGGTCTGAAACGCGGCCCCCACGCCGCGGCGGAAGGGGTGCGAGACCACCAGCGCGCCGGCTTCCCGCGCGACCCGCGCCGTCTCGTCCGTGGACCCGTCGTCCACCACCAGCGGGACGACCTCCCCCACCCGGGGGATGGTCCGGGGAATGCGGCGAACCACCTCCCCCACGGTCGCCGCCTCGTTGAGACAGGGGATGATGACAACAAGCCGCACGAAAGGGGCCTCCTTGGGCTGAGTCGCCGGGGGTGCCCCCACTATATCGGCAGGATGGCGCTGGAGGAATAGCAGGAGGAGGAACAGCCGGTATCCGCGGTGGGGCGGAAGCCTACCAGCCGGTTTTCTCGTTTTTCTCGTTGATGGTGAGAACGCCCGAGGGGGCACTGGCCTTCGGGGTGGCCGTGGCCTTGAACGAGGTGGCGATGTCGCCGGTGTCGCCGGCCTCGACCTTGTAGTCGTAGTAGAGGTCGTCGGGGTCTCCGGG
>NZ_BAAHFQ010000173.1:0-5834 GCF_054681715.1 Deferrisoma sp. | reverse complement strand
GGAAGGTCCGTCCGGCGTTCCGCAAGCGGATCGCCTGGCGGCGTAACATCTGCTGGGCCGGTCGGCCTACGCTGCGAGCGTCGATTTTGTCCATGGGCGCAGTATACCAGAACCGCGCCTATTTATCCACCAGGTTAATAGCTTTCCAGCCAGCCCCACGCAAGGAGACCACCATGGGCGATTTTTTTCGGCTGAAGGAGTACCGGACCGACGTGAAGACCGAGGTGATGGCCGGCATCACCACCTTCCTCACGGCGGCCTACATCGTGTTCGTGAACCCGGCGATCCTGTCGAACACCGGCATGGACAAGGCGGCGCTCATCACGGTGACCTGCCTCGTGTCGGGACTCGCGACCTGGCTCATGGGGCTTTGGGCCAACGCCCCGTTCATGATGGCACCGGGCATGGGGCTCAACGCCTACTTCGCCTTCAGCCTGTGCCTCGGGCAGAACGTGCCCTGGCAGACGGCGCTCGGGGTGGTGTTCCTGTCGGGGGTGTTCTTCCTGATCCTCACCTGGGTGGGCATCCGGGAGCGGATCATCGAGAGCATCCCGGCGAACCTCCGGCTCGCGGCCAGCGTGGGAATCGGGCTTTTCATCACGTTCATCGGGATGCAAAACCTAAAGCTCATTGTGAAAAACGACGCCGTGCTCGTGGGGCTCGGGGAACTGACCCCCTCGGTGCTCCTCGGGCTCGGCGGGCTCTTGCTCATGGCCGTCCTCGAGTCGCGGAAGATCAAGGGTTCGATCCTGATCGGCATCCTGGCCACGGCCGTGGCCGGGTTCGTGCTCGGCATCGCCGACCCGCCGTCGGCCCTGGTGGCCGCCCCGGCGTCCCCCGCCCCGGTGGCCTTCCATCTGGACATCGCGGCGGCCGTGAGGCCCGCCCTCTGGGCCGCCATCTTTTCGTTCATGTTCGTGGACCTCTTCGACAGCCTCGGCACCATGCTCGCCGTGTCCTACGAAGCCGGCCGGGTCACCGAGGACGGGAAGATCCCCGGGATCGGCCGGATGCTCACGGCCGACGCGCTGGCCACGGTGTTCGGGTCGGTGCTCGGCACGTCCACCACCACCACCTACATCGAGTCGGCGGCCGGGGTGGCCGAGGGCGGCCGCACCGGGCTCACCGCCATGGTCACCGGCGCGCTCTTTCTCCTGGCCCTCTTTTTTAGCCCGCTCATCGGCGCCGTGCCGCCCTTCGCCACGGCCCCGGCGCTCATCATGGTGGGCCTTTTCATGATCCGGGGCATCCACCGGATCGACTTCCAGCGGTTCGACGAGGCGCTGCCGGCGTTTCTCACGATCATCCTGATGCCGCTTACCTACTCCATCGCCACCGGGCTTCTGTTCGGGTTCCTCGCGTACGTGGTGCTCAAGGTCCTGACCGGGCGGCTTGGCGATCTCAACCCCGTGCTCGTGGGCATCGCGGTGCTCTCGCTCATCGATCTCCTGGTCTGATGCAGCGGTTCGACCTCCTGGAGAAGAAGATCCTCCGCAAGGCCGGCCAGGCCATCGCGGAGTTCGGGATGATCGAGGAGGGTGACCGGGTTCTGGTGGCCCTGTCGGGAGGCAAGGACTCCTGGACCCTCCTGCACGTGCTCGAAACCCTGCGGCGCCGGGCCCCCGTGCCCTTCGAGGTCCACGCGGTCACGGTACACCCGGGGTTCCCCGGGTTTCGCACCGAGCCCATCGAGCGCTACTGCCGCGAGCAGGGATTTCGCCACTGGGTGGAGCCCTCCCGGATCTACGAGATCGTCGAGGCGAAACGCCACCCGGGCACGAGCTACTGCGCCTTTTGCTCGCGGCTCCGGCGCGGCGTGCTCTACGGGATCGGCCGGCGGGAGGGGTACACGAAGATCGCCCTCGGCCACCACGCCGACGATCTCATCGAGACCCTGCTCCTGAGCCAGTTCTTCACCGGGGAGATCAAGAGCATGCCGCCCCGGCTCACGGCCGAGGACGGCCGGAACGTGGTCATCCGGCCCCTGTGCCGGGTGTTCGAGGAGGACATCCGGGCCTACGCCCTGGCCCGGGAGTTTCCGGTGGTGTGCTGCGGATGCCCGGTGTGCGGGGTGGAGGACCAGAAGCGAAAACGGGTCAAGGCGCTCCTTCGTGAGCTCGAGGCCGAGCACCCCGGCATCAAGGCCAGCATGCTCTCGAGCCTGGGACGGGTCCGCCGGGGCTACCTTCTGGAGGGCGCCGGCCCGTGAACGACTGGGGGGTGTTCCTCGCGGCCCACGCGGTGGTCGCCCTTCCGTGTGGGGCCCACCTGGTGCTTCGGCGCCGGGATCCGGTGGCGACCCTCGCCTGGCTCCAGGCGGTGCTGCTCCTGCCCGGGTTGGGCGTTCTCCTCTACCTGCTCTTCGGCGCCGACCGGATCGAACGCCGGTGGCGCCGGCGCCGCCGGAAGGCGGGGGAGATCCTCCCGGACGACCGGCCGATCGAGCCCCACCTGGTGCACGCCCCGCCCCCGGATCTGCCCCTGGGGGCGGCCGACACCCTTCGGGTGGCCATCGCCTCGTCACACGTGCTCCCCACCACCGGAAACGCCCTTCGGGTGTTCGACCGGGTGGCCGAACTCTACGACGATCTCCATCAGGCGATCTCCCACGCCGAGCGGTGCGTGCATCTAGAGTACTACATCTGGCAGCCCGACGAGACGGGCCTCGCCTTCCTGGACCTCCTCGCACGAAAAGCCGCCCAGGGGGTGGAGGTGCGACTCCTCCTGGATGCGGTGGGTTCCCGGAAGCTCTCGGCGGCCCACCTGGAACCCCTGACCGCCGCCGGCGGGCGGGTGGGGTGGTTCCTGCCGCTACGGGGCCTCGCCCGGGGCGGCGTCCTCCATCTTCGCAACCACCGGAAGATAGCGGTGGTCGACGGCCGGGTGGCCTACACCGGGGGGGTGAACATCGGCGACGAGTACCGGGGCCGGTGGGCCCGAAAGCCCCCCTGGCGCGACACCCATCTTCGGGTGGAGGGTCCGGCCGTCCACCAACTCCACCACGTGTTCGCCGAGGACTGGCACTTCGCCACGGGCGAGGACGTGGTGGCCCCCGAGCGGTTCCCTCCCCAGCGGGCGGCCGGTTCGGCCACCGTGCAGGTGGTGGCAAGCGGCCCCGACGACCCGGCCCGGGCGATCCACGCGACCCTGTTCCACGCCATCGTTTCGGCCCGCCGGCGGGTCTGGATCGAGACCCCCTACTTCGTGCCCGACGCACCCATCCTGACCGCGCTGGCCACGGCGGCCCGCCGGGGGGTGGACGTGGAGATCCTGGTGCCCCAGCGCACCGACCACCCCCTGGTGGATCGGGCCGGGGAGAGCTTCCTGGCCGACCTTCTCGACGCCGGGGTCCGGGTGTTCCGCTACGAGCCGGGCATGCTCCACTCGAAGCTCGTGGTGGTGGACGGCCGGTGGGGCATGCTGGGGTCGGCCAACATGGACATCCGGTCGTTCCGGCTCAACTTCGAGGTGAACCTCCTCGTGCTCTCTCCGGACCTCGCGGCCCAGATCGAAGCGGTGTATCTTGCGGACCGGCGCGTGGCCACCCGGTTCACCGCGAACCACGTGGCCGCCGCCGCCTGGCCTCACCGGGTGGTGACGGCCGCGTGCCGGCTCTTGTCGCCGGTGCTGTAGGTGGCCCCGCGGCCGGGCTGCGAGGGGGCTGGGAAGCCGGTGCGCTGGGTCCGGGTACGGGGGCCGGGCCGGCGCAGAAATTCCCCCGGGACCGATCAATTTTCACCTCGGAGATCCGGGGTGTGCCCCGGGCACGGGTGAACACTGCCGCCCATTCGCGGCACCCCGGGAAGCCGTCGAGCGGAAGACCGACGACCGGGGACCGCCGACCGCCTCGCCGGTAAAGAACTTGCATGCAGCGCCCCGACCAGGGGTATCTCGTTCACGATCCAAAACGGGAGGATGACATGAGGCCGTATTTCGAAAGGATGCCCGAGTTCGGTCAGCCCCTTTCCGAGCGCCAACTGAAGGCCTCGGAGGAGAGCGTCCAGGAGATCCGCAAGGTCGAGGCCGAGCTCGCCCAGGAGGTCGAGCGGGTCAAGAACGCCGGCATTCCCCAGAAGAAGATCAACGACCGGGGCCAACTGACGGTCTGGCAGCGTCTCGAGTACCTGGTGGACCCCGGCACCTGGTGCCCGCTCCACACGCTCTACAACCCCAAGGAGAACGAAGAGGGCACCACCGGGGTCGTGGACGGGCTCGCGAAGATCTCCGGCAAGTGGGCCGTGGTGATCGGGTTCGACAACAAGGTGCTGGCCGGCGCCTGGATCCCGGGTCAGTCGGAAAACATCCTCCGGGTCACCGACATGGCCAAGCGCCTGAACGTGCCCCTCGTGTGGCTGGTGAACTGTAGCGGCGTGAAGCTCAACGAACAGCACCTGGTGTACCCCGACCGACGGGGCGGCGGCACCACGTTCTTCCGCCACGCGGAACTCCAGAAGCTGGGGATCCCGGTGCTCGCGGCCGTATACGGCACGAACCCCGCCGGCGGCGGGTACCAGGCCATCAGCCCCACCCTCATCGTGGCCCACAAGGACGCCAACATGGCCGTGGGCGGGGGCGGCATCGTGAGCGGCATGAGCCCCAAGGGGTACTTCGACGAGGAGGGCTGCGAGGCCCTGATCGAGGCGACCCGGAAGTTCAAGGCCGTGCCCCCGGGCCGGGTGGAGATCCACCACGACGCCACCGGGTTTTTCCGGTACGTGGCCGACACCGAGTACGCGGTGCTCGACATCATCAAGGAGCACATGCGCGAGATGCCGGCCTACGCCCCCCGGTTCTTCCGGGTGGCGGAACCGGCACCGCCCAAGTTCTCGCCCGAGGAGATCGAGCGGATCATCCCGTTCAACCAGAAGCGGACGTACAGCTTCGAGGAGGTCCTGGCCCGGCTCGTGGATGGCAGCGAGCACATGGAGTTCCGGCCCGACTACGGTCCCGAGGTGTACTGCGGGCTCGTCAAGGTGGACGGGTTCCTGTGCGGGGTGATCGGCAACCGCCAGGGGTTCCTGCCGCCGGGGTACCCGGAGTACGCCGACTACCCGGGCATCGGCGGCAAGCTTTACCGTCAGGGCCTCATCAAGATGAACGAGTTCGTGACCCTGTGCGGCCGGGACCGGGTCCCGATCATCTGGTTCCAGGACACCACGGGCATCGACGTGGGCGATCTGGCGGAGAAGGCCGAACTCCTGGGCCTGGGACAGTCGCTCATCTACTCCATCGAACAGACCGACGTGCCCATGATGCTCGTGGTCCTCCGGAAAGGCACGGCCGCGGCCCACTACATCATGGGGGGCCCCACGGCCAACAACCACAACGTGTTCACCCTGGGCACCCCCACCACCGAGATCTACGTGATGCACGGCGAAACCGCGGCCGCGGCCACCTACGCCCGCCGCCTCGTCAAGGAGCGCGACGCCGGGAAACCGATCCAGCCCGTCATCGAGAAGATGAACCAGCTCGTCCAGGACTACTACGAAAAGTCCCGGCCGATCTACTGCGCCAAGATGGGGTTCGTGGACGAGGTGGTGCGGTTCGCGGACATCCGGCGGTACATGGTGGCGTTCGCCGGGGCGGCCTACCAGCACCCGAAAACGATCTGCGCCCACCACCAGATGATCACCCCGCGGATCATCAAGGGGTGAGAAAGGCTGGGAGGCTAGAAGGCTAGGAAGCTGGGAAGCTAGTGTCCGTCCGGAAATCGCAACCACTTGAAAAATTTACGATTTTGCGCCAGCTCTGTTATTGGTTTTTGGACAAAAATCTGTTACGATGCACCGTGCAACCATTTGATATGATTGACGAATGCCTGTCTAAGGGGTGCG
>NZ_BAAHFQ010000172.1:0-5849 GCF_054681715.1 Deferrisoma sp. | reverse complement strand
GTTCATGGCCAACTACTACACCCCGGAACTCATGGGGCTCCTGGCGATCGACAAGAAGACCGGGGAGATCCGGGATACGCCGCTCAAGGGCATCCCCGTGTTCGCCTACTCGGTGATCTACTCCCCCGACAAGAAGAAGGCTTACGGGGTGATGGACGAACTCAACGTGATCGATCTCGAAACCAACACCTACGAGTCCATCACGGTGAACCACGAGGGCACCTGCTACGGGATCAACGTGTCGAGCGACGGCAGCAAAGTGTACATCGGAGCCGGCGGGTCCACGCTCACGGTGTACGACGCGAAAACCCTGCGGCCCCTCAAGGTGCTCCAGATGGCCTCCGACGGCATGGACATCCGGCGGGTGACCTTCTGAAGACCCAACCCGTGGGACCCCGTCCTCTTCCTCCGGGGCGGGGTCCCCCCTCCGGGGCCCCACCCCCGGGGGGCGTCTGGCCCCGGAGGGAACCTGCCCAGCCCCGGACGCGGGGAGAGGAAGATTCTTTGGAGTACGCGTTGCGCGTGGACCGGCCCGAGGCCGTCCCAGAAGGGCCGGAGATTTCGGACGACCCCGAATGGGCCGGCACCCTCCCCGGGGGCCGGTGGGCCGCCCTCTATTTCGGCGCCGAGTTCTGCGAGCAGGCCCTGCCCGGGCCGCGCGAGGCCGAGGATCTCTGCCGGGCCGCCTTAGCCCGGGGGCTCGAACCCGTGCTTCTCACCCCCGTGGTGACGGCCGGCGGCCTTCGGGCGGTGGAAGACCTGCTCCGAACCCTGGAGGCGCGGGGCCTTCGCCCCGCCGTGGTGTTCAACGACTGGGGGGTGTTTCGGCTGCTGCGGCGGCGGTTCCCGGAGCACCCCGCCCGGGCCGGCCGGCTGTTCAACCGGGGACTCCGGGATCCCCGGGCGTCCCCCGGCGCGAGCCGGGGCACCGGGAGCGCGAGGCTCAGGCGGTTCCTGGCCCGGGAGGGGGTGGGCGCCCTGGAGACCGACGTGGACCTCGGGGGGGAATATCTGGGCCAGCGGGGGGACGGCCTCGGCCGAGCCGTGCACCTGCCCTTCGCCTTCGTCACGAGCGGCCGGAACTGCCTCCTCAAGGGGGAGGCCCTCGGCCGGGGCGAACTGTCCCGGTGCCTGGGAGTCCCCTGCCCCCGGCCCTGCCGGGGGGGGCCGCGCAGGGTCGTTCGGGGGGACACCACCCAGCCCCTGTGGAGGGCCGGGAACACCGTGTTCCAACGGGTTTCCCCCGAGGGGGCCCGAGCCTACCTCGCCCGGGCCGACCGGGTCGTGATCCACCCGAGGCCGATGCCATGAAGATCCTCGCCCCCGTGCGCGACCCGGAAGAGGTGCCCTGGCTGTGCGAGGCGGGGGCCGACGAGTTCTACTGCGGCCTCACCCCGGCGTTCTGGGCCGAGCGGTACGGGGGGGACTGGGTCCACCGGCGGGATCCCCGGGCCGCCGGCCTCAGGGACGAGGCGGCCCTGGCCGAGGTTGTCCGCACGGCCGGACACCGGCCGGTGTTCGTCACGCTGAACGCGCCCCACTACCCGGAGGAGGCGGTGGCCCCGTTGGTGGGGTTCGGCCGGCACCTCCTGGAGCACGTGGGCGTCGCCGGCCTCATCGTGGCCGAGATCGAGCTGCTCCTGGCCCTCGTGGAGGAAGGCCTCGGTTCCCGCGTGCACGTCTCCAGCCTGGCCACCTGCACGAACCCGGGTGCCGCTGCGTTCTACCGCGACCTGGGGGTGGCCCGGGTCGTGCTGCCCCGGCACCTGACCCTGGATGAGATCGGGGAGATCGCCGCGGCCGGGGTGGACCTGGAGGTGTTCGCCCTAAACGACGGGTGCGTGTTCGAGGAGGGCCTGTGCGCCACCACCCACCGCCTGGGGCCGTTCTGCCTGGCGGACGGGCCGGGGACCGAGGGCGTGGGGCCGGGCGCGTTGGAGGCGTACGAGTTCTGGAAGTGGACCCTCAACAACTGCGGGTGCCGGACGAACCGGGGATACCCCCTGGGACCTTGTGGCCTGTGCGCCCTCCCCCGGTTCCGGGCGATCGGGATCGGGAGCCTCAAGGTGGTGGGGCGCGAGGCCTCCCTTCCCCGAAAGCGCGCCTCGGTGGAACTGGCGGCGCTGGCCGTTCGCCTGGCCGACGCCGGCGCCGGGCCTACCGAGATCCGGGAGGCGGTGGTGGCCCGCCGCGGCGGGCGGAGCCTCTGCGACGGCGCCCACCTGTGCTACTACCCCCAGGTCTGGGCCCCGGCGGGGGCGGAGGCGGCGGCGTGTTGAGGGCTCTGGCCCCGTTTTGGGGACACCTTCGGGGAAAGGCCGGGTCCCTGGCCCTCCTGTTTCTCCTGGGCCTTTTGGGTTCCGGGATCTCGCTCTCCACCCCGCTGGTGGGAAAGGCCTTCGTGGACGCGGTGGCCGAGCGCCGGGACTTCTCGGTGGTGCCCTGGGTGGCGGCGGCCCTGGCCGGACTGGCCGTCCTGGACCTCGCCCTGGGGCTCGCCCTTCGCCTGGTGCACGCCCAGGTGTCGGCCCGGGTGCTGGTGGAGATCCGGCAGCGGCTGTTCGACCGGTGCCTCGACGGCCCCCTGGAGCACCTGGAGCGGTTCCGGCACGGGGACCTGATGTCCCGGTTCGGGGGCGATGTTCCCCAGATCCAGGCCCTCCTCGTGGACGGGCTCCTGGGCGGGGTCCGGAACCTCCTGTTCCTGGCCGTGGCGGCGGGAATCCTGGTGCGGCTCCAGCCGGCCCTGGCCGCGTGGAGTTTCGCCGGGGTGGCCGTGGCCCTCGGGGCCGCCGCGGCGTTCCGGGGGCCGGTGGAAGCCATGGCCCGGGCCATCCGGCAGGCCATGGCGGACCTGTCCCATTTCCTCTCCGAGCGCCTGTCGGGGCTTCGGGTGGTGCGGTTCCACGCCACCCAACCGGAGGAGCGGGCCGAGTTCGACCGGCTGAACCGGGTACTGGTGGGCCGGGTGTTGCGGTTCCAGGGGGTGGACGCGGCCGCCGCGGGGGTGCCGGGCCTGGTGCTCACGTGGAGCCTGGCGTGGATCTATCTGCTGGGGGGCCGGCTCCTGGAGGCCGGGGACATCGGCCTTGGAACGTTCGTGGCGTTCGTCCTTTACCAGGGCAGGCTGTACGGCCCGGCCCAGGGGCTCCTGGGGCTGGTGCGAAATCTCCAGGAGGCCCGGGTCAGCCTGAGCCGCGTGGCTGAGGTGCTGGACCGGGACGAAGGGCCCCGACTCCGTGCCCGGAAGCCCGGGGAGGCCGAGATCCGGTTCGAGGACGTGTGGTTCTCGTACCCGGGCAAGGCGCCCGTGCTCCGGGGTCTCCATCTCCGGGTGGCGGCCGGGGAGAAAGTGGCCGTGTTTGGGGGATCCGGGGCCGGGAAATCCACCCTGGTGCAACTGGCCTTCGGGCTCCGGCGCCCGACGCGGGGTCGGGTGGAGGTGGGGGGGGTGAACCCCTGGGACCTTTCTTCGGAGGACCTCCGCCGGTTCCTCGGGTACGCCGGCGCCGAGCCGTTTCTCCTCCACGCGACCGTGGAGGAGAACCTGCGCTACGGGAACCCCGGCGTGTCCGACGAGGCCGTGTTGGCCGCCGCCCGGCTCGCCCTGGCCCACGAGTTCATCCTGTCTTTGCCCGAGGGCTACCGGACGGTGATCGGGGGCCGGGGCCTCGCCCTTTCCGACGGCCAGCGGCAGCGCATCGGGTTGGCGCGCCTGATCCTGCGGGCCCCCCGGGTGTTCGTGCTGGACGAGGCGTTTTGCGCCCTGGATCCGGCCACCGAGGCGCGAATCGTGGAAAACCTCTGGCGCTCGTTTCCCGACCGCGCCTTCCTGGTCATCGCCCACCGTTGGTCCGGGTCCCGGGCCTTCGACCGGCGGTTGGTCCTCCGGGACGGAACCCTCTGGCCCGCCGAGCTGGGCTGCCCGGCGGCCGGACGCGCTCCCTGACCCCTTCCGATCGAGGAGGTGATCCATGGCCCGCATTCTTCGCATCGATCTCACGAACCGGCGGTCTTCCTGGCAGGACCTGCCGGACGCGTACCGGGGCCTCGGGGGCCGGGGCCTCACCTCGGCCGTGGTGGCCGCCGAGGTACCCGCCGACGCAGACCCCCTGGGCCCCGAAAACCGGCTCGTGCTGGCGCCCGGTCTCCTGGCCGGGACGGTGGTGCCCAACAACGGCCGGCTCTCGGTGGGGGCCAAAAGCCCCCTCACGGGCACCATAAAGGAGTCCAACGCGGGCGGCGCGCTGGCCCAGAAACTGGCGCGCCTGGGGGTGGCCGCCGTGGTGCTCGAGGGCGCCGCGTCGTCCCCGACGGTGGTCGCGATCCGCGCCGGGGGGGTGGAGTTCGGGCCCGCCGGGGATCTCTGGGGCCGGGGCGCGTACGAGGCGGCCGGGCGCCTTGGGGAGCGCTTCCCCGGGTGCGCTTTCGCCCTCGTGGGGCCCGCCGGGGAGAAGGGGTGCCGGGCCTCCGCCGTCTGCGTCACGACACCGGACGGGTTCCTGCGCACGGCGGCCCGCGGGGGCCTCGGTGCGGTGTTGGGGACCAAGGGGGTGAAGGCCGTGGTGGTGGACGACGCCGGGGGGCCCGGGGTCTCGCCGGCCGAGCCCGAGCGGTTCCGGGCGGCAGCAAAGGCCCTGGCCGAGGGCATCGCGGCCCACCCCATGGTGGGCGGACTCCAGGCCCTGGGAACCTCCATGCTCGTGGGGTTGATCAACGAACTCGGGGGGTTGCCCACCCGTAACTACTCGTCCGGCCGGTTCGAAGGCGCCGGCCGGATCGCGGGGGAAGCCCTGGCCGGGATCATGGGACGCCGGCCGAACGCCAGCACCCGGCACCGGTGCATGGCCGGGTGCGTGATCCACTGCTCCCAGGTGTACACGGCCGAGGACGGCGAGGTCATCACCTCGGGGTTCGAGTACGAGACCCTGGGCATGGTGGGGAGCAACTGCGCCATCGACGACCCGGACGCCATCGCCCGCATCGACCGGGCCTGCGACGACCTGGGGCTCGACACCATGGAGATCGGGGCGGCGGCCGCGGTGGCCATGGAGGCCGGGGCCCTGGCGTGGGGGGACGGCGCGGCCCTGCTGGAGGCCCTGAGGTCCATCCCCGAGGACGGCCGACTGGGCCTGCTCCTGGCCGCCGGCAGCGTGGCCACCGGCCGGGAACTCGGGGTCTCCCGGGTGCCCGCCGTAAAGGGGCAGGCCATGGCCGCCTACGACCCCCGGTGCCTCAAGGGGACCGGAGTCACCTACGCCACGAGCCCGATGGGGGCCGACCACACCGCGGGCAACGTGCTCCCGAGTCCGGCGAACCCGGACTACGATCCGTCGAAGCCGGAAGGCCAGTGGCAGGTGTCCGAGTTCGTGCAGTGCTATTTCGCGGCCGTGGACACCCTGGGCCTTTGCCTGTTCGCGTCGCTTCCCGTGGTGGAGAGCGAAGACCTCCAGGCCGCCCTGGCCGAGGCCGTGGTCGCCAGATGGGGCCGGGACCTGCCGGGGGGGTCCCTGATCGGGCTCGGCCGCCTGGTGTGCCTGACCGAGAAGGCGTTCAACCGTCGGGCCGGGTTCGGGCCGGAAGACGACCGCCTCCCCGGGTTTTTCGCCCGGGAACCGCTGCCGCCCCACGGGTACCTCTGGGACGTTGCCGACGAGGACCTGGACCGGGTGTTTTCGGGGTGACCGGGATCCCATGAGTCCGGCGACGCGGGTGGGGGTGGTGGACACCGGCGTGAACCCTTGGCACTCCCATGTGCGGGGCCCCGTGGCCGGGTGCCGGATCTTCGCGGACGGGAGGGGCCGGGTCCGGGAGGACGGGGAGTTCTTCGACCCGGTGGGCCACGGCAC
>NZ_BAAHFQ010000171.1:0-5850 GCF_054681715.1 Deferrisoma sp. | reverse complement strand
GCGGGAATGCTCGGGTGGCTCCTGGCCGAACGGGGCCGGTTCGGGAAAGCGAGCGCCCTGGGAGCCGCCTCGGGGCTCGTGGCCGGGCTCGTGGCCATCACCCCGGGGGCCGGGTTCATCACCCCCGGTTGGGCGATCGTCGTGGGTGGCGTGGCCGGGATCCTGTGCTTTCGGGCCGTATGTTTGAAGGAGCGGTTCGGGTACGACGACGCCCTCGACGTACTCGGCGTCCACGGGGTGGGCGGCGCCTGGGGCGCGGTGGCCACGGGCATCTTCTCCACCGTCGGCGCCGGAAGCCTTTTGACCGGGGATCTGCGCCAGTTCGGGGTGCAGGTGCTCGGAGTGGCGGCCGCCGCGGCCTACGCCTTCGCCGTGAGTTGGGTCCTCGCGAAGGGACTCGACAGGGCGGTGGGGCTCCGGGTGAGCGACGAGGACGAGCTCGTGGGGCTCGACCAGAGCACCCACGGCGAGGTGGGATACTCCCTGTGAGCCGAGTGGCCCCCTGGAAGACCGAACTGAACGAGGCCCGGCGGGCCCTGGCCGAAGGGCGTATCGACCCGGCCGGACTGGCGGATGTCCTGGACCGGATCGTCCGGGAGCTGGCCGAGGACGCGGGCTGGCACCGCCCCGGCCGGGCCGTGGTGGCCCTGGGCGGGTACGGCCGGCGCGACATGGCCCCCCGCAGCGACGTGGATCTGCTGTTCCTCACCGAGCGGCACCGCGGAAAGCCCGATGTGGAGGCCGTGCTCTACCCCCTGTGGGACCTGGGCCTCGAGGTGGGCCACGCGTTGCGCACCCCGCGGGACTGCCGCGAGGTGACACGTCGAGACCTCACGGCGGCAACCGCCCTCCTGGACGCCCGGCTCCTCTGCGGGGACCCCGACCTCCTGGACCGCGGCCTGAGGGCCGCGGGCGCGGCCCCCCGCCCCAGCCGCCGCACCCGGGCCTGGGCCCGGGCCGTCGTGGCCGACGTGGGGACCCGCCGGACCCGGTTCGGGGAGGTGTCGCACCTGCTGGAACCCCACGTGAAGGAGGGGTGGGGCGGGCTCCGGGACGCCCACGCCGCCTCCTGGGTACTCGCCTGCCTCGGGCTCGACCCCCGACAGGAGATTCCGCGTCTGGCCTCGGGCCCCCGGGCCCTCGAGGGCGCGCGGTTCCTCGCCCGGGTCCGGGCCGCCCTCCATGCGGCGGCTGGCCGCAAGACCGACCACCTGACCTTCGAGCACCACGAACCCGTGGCCCGGTTGGTGTCCCCGGGCCTCCCGCCCGGGGAACTGCTGGCCCGGGTCCATCGTGCGGCCCGCGGCATCGCCGCCCTGTGGGAGGAGGTGGCCCAGGCGTTTCCCCGTCCCCCCGGCCGGCCCGAGCCCCCCACAGGCTTCAGCAGCGCGGAGGAGGCCCGCACCGCCCTCTCGATCCGCCGAAGGGGCGGGCCGGCTCCCTCCCCGGTCGCGCTGGACCGCCTGGCGGCCTCCCCGGGGGAAGTGCGGCGGCCCGCCCTGCTCCGGGCGCTCGGGGAGGGTCTGCGCCGGCGGGCGCCGGTACACCTGTGGTTTCGGGCCCTCCTGGACCGGGAGCTCCTGGGCGACGTGGACCCCTTGCTGGCCCGCGCCGCAGAGGCCGTGCCCTACGACGCCCGCCATGCGTTCACCGTGGGGGCCCACGGGGTGGAGAGCCTGGCGGCGTTCGACCGGCTGTGGCTCGGGGCCCTGGAGGACCGGGAACCCTGGCTCACCCGCGTGGCCGGGGGGCTCGCGGCCCCCTGGATCGTGCGGGTGGCGGCCCTGGCCCACGACCTCGGAAAATGCCTGGACCCCGACGACCACGCCCGGGCCGGGGCTGCGGCGGCCCGGCGGTTGGGCCTCACCCTGGGGCTTTCGCCGTCGGAGGCCGAGGAGGCGGCCCGGCTCGTGGCCCTGCACCACGCCCTGCCCCGGTTGGCCTTCCGCCAGGACCCCGAGGATCCGCGCACGGCCGCCGAGGCCTGGGAGATCGCCGGCACGCCCGAACGGCTGGATGCGTTGGTGGTACTCGCCTACGCCGACCTGGCGGCGACCCATCCGGGCCCGGTGGGGGCCACGTGGACCCCGTGGGTGCGCGGCCTGCTGCTGGAGCTGCACGCCCGCGCCCACGCCACCCCCGCGGCCCCGCCCCTCTCCGAGGCGGACCTCCGGAAGCGGCTCGCCGCCCGGATCGGCCGACCCGACGCCGGGTCCCTCGTGCACGAGGTTCCCCGGGCGGAACTGCTCCAGGTCCCCCTCGATCTTCTCCACCGGCTCGTGCGGATGACCGCCCGGGCTCCCTCGTCGGACGACGGGTTCTGGGAGGTGGTGACTCCCGCCACGGGCCCGGTGGAGGTGCTGGGCGTGATCCCCCACCCGCCGCCCTGGGCCCTGTCGGCCGCATCCTCGGCCCTGAGCCGGCTGGGTTTCGACGTGCGGATGTTCCAGGTGCACGCCTGGCCCCGCGGCTGCCTGCACCTCTGGTTCCGGTGTCTCCCCCCCGATCCCCCCCCGCCCGTGTCGCGGGTGCGCCAGGCGCTCGCCCAGGCCCTGGGGGCGGGCCGACCCGGGCCCCGGCGCCCCCGGCTGCCCGACCGCCGGGCCGAGGCCACCCCGGTCGCCACGCGGGTGAGCCTCACCCACGGCTCCCCCGTGCATTCGGTCCTCGAGGTGGTCTGCCGCGACCGGGCCGGGCTGCTGGCCGATCTGACCGCGGCCCTCGACGACCTGGGTCTCCGGGTGACCCAGGCCCTGGTCACCACCCAGGGTCCCCAGGCCCGCGACGTGTTCCACGTGCAGGACCTCCTGGGGGGCCGGATCGAGGGCGAAGACAAACGGCGCAAGGTGATCGACCGGGTCCACGAAGCCATCTCCAGCCTTCCCAGTGAAAGGAGCTGACCGTGAAAAAGATCGAGGCCATCATCAAGCCCTTCCGGCTCGACGACGTGAAGGAGGCGCTCAAGGAGGCGGGCATCCAGGGGATGACCGCCATCGAGGCCAAGGGGTTCGGCCGGCAGAAGGGCCACACCGAGCACTACCGGGGCGCCGAGTACACCGTGGATTTCGTGCCGAAGGTGAAGATCGAGGTGGTGGTGCCCGACGAACTGGCCGCCGCGGCCGTGGAGGCCATCGAGAGGGCCGCCCGCACCGGGAAGATCGGCGACGGCAAGATCTTCGTCTCGACCGTGGACGAGGCGGTGCGGATCCGTACCGGCGAACGGGGCGAAGGGGCCCTCTGACGTTGGGTCCGGAGGGGGGATCGGACGCCTGGGGAGGATTCCGGCCTACCTAGGCCGCAATGGCGCCCCCTCACGTGAACCCGGCCCCGGCCGTACAGGCGTAGCAGTGGTCGGCCGTGGCGACGGGGGTGCCCGGGGGCGGAGGGCCGTCGAGGTCGGACACCCGCACCGGCCTCCCGCCCAGCGGGATGCCGGCGGCCAGGTGGAAATCGCAGTCGTGGAGGGTGCCGTCCCAGGCCACCGAGACCTGGGTGCGGCACATAAGCCCCTCCACCGTGCCCGGGTTGAACGCGCCGGCCAGGCGTTCGAGGTAGGCCGGAAGGTTCCCCGAGGCCTCGAGCCACCGCCGGAACCGGCCCAGGGGCACGTTGGCAAAGGTGAACAGGTGGGTGAACGACACGCCCCACCGCCGGGCCAGGTCGGTGCGGAACCGGCGCTCGGCCGCGCACTGGTCCGGGGGGAGGAACGCGCCGGCCGGGTTCGACACGAGATCGAGCTCGAGCCCGGTTCCCTCCACGCCGTACCCGAGCTCGTTCAGCCGCCGGAGCATCCCGAGGCTTCGCTCCCACACCCCGGGGCCGCGCTGGCTATCGGTCTGGGACCGGCTCACCGAGGGGAACGAGGTCACGATCGCCACCCCCAGGTCCCGGAGCCTCTCCCAGAACCCGGGCCCCCGCTCCTCGAGCGCCGTGAGGTTGGAGCGGAACAGAAGCCGCGGCGCGTGGGGCCGCAGGGCCTCCAGGAACCCGAGCACCCCCGGCACGAGCTCCGGGGCGCCCCCCGTGACGTCGATCGTTTCGAACCCCGACCGGGCCGCGAACCGGACCACCTCGGCCATGGTTTCGGGCCCCATCACCTCGGTTCGGTCGGGGCCGGCCTCCAGGTGGCAGTGGCGGCAGGCCTGGTTGCAAAGCCGCCCCAGGTTCACCTGGAACGTGCGGGCCTCGGCCCGCACGAGCTCCAACCCGTGGCGCCGGAGGGCCGCGGCAAAGGGTTCCACCGCGGGGCGGGTGGGTTCCGGGCCGTTCACAGGGAGATCTTCTCCACCACGTTTTGCATCTGCACGCCGTGCACGAGGGAGGCCCCTCCCCGGATCGCCACGGCCACGTGCACGGCCTCGGCCATCTCGCCCGGGGTCGCGCCTTTCTCGAGGCACGTGCGGGTGTACGCGTCGATGCAGTAGGGGCACTGCACGGCGTGGGCCACGGCCAGGGCGATCAGGGCCTTTTCCCGCTCGGTAAGCTCGCCCTCGGCGAACACGGCCTGGTAGTACTCGAAGAACTTCTGGGTGATCTCCGGGGCCTCCTTGCCCACCTCGGGAAACTTGGCCAGATCCTTCGGGTCGTAATAGGTGTCCATGGGGTACGCTCCCGGCTGAAAGGCTGGAAAGCTAGGAGGCTGGGAAGCTAGAAGGCTAGGAAGCTGGGAAGCTCCCATAGGCCGCGGGGCGGGCTGTTCGCAAGAACAATCACTTCTACCCCTGCTACACGGTGGGCCGCCGCAATCGTCTGGCCCTCGGAACCGAAGAGCGCGAGACGGGCGACCGTGTCAGGAGCCAGAGGACAGACGACACAGGACAGGGGTTCTCCACACCTGTCCTCTGAATTCTGGCCCCTGATACGGCAGCCGTCCCCCGGATTGGGACAGCCGCTGACGCTGGAATCCCAAAGGATTTTCGCGTCCTAGCGTCCTAGCCTCCCAGCGTCCCAGCGTCCCAGCCTCCTAGCCTCCCAGCGGGAAGTTACTTGTACACTCCAGGCCCCGGGTTTGGCTCTTTGTCCCCTTCGTCGCCCATCCCCCCCGAGCACCTTACGTCGCGGAGCACGACCCCCAACGAAAGTACCAACCTCCGGCAACCCTCGGGATCAATCCCCGCTCTCCCTGTACCCGCACCCCTTGCGGGGGCAGCGCACGGTGACCCCGCCCTTCCCGGTCTTCTCCACCAGGAACGGGTGTCCGCAGTCGGGGCACTCCCGGGGGATCGGCCGGTCCCACAGGGCGTAGGTGCACGCGGGGTAGCGGTTGCAGGAGTAAAAGGTGCGGCCCCGCTTGCTCTGCTTCTCCACGAGCTCGCCGTCGCACCCCTCCTGGGGGCAGGGCACCCCGGTGCCCACGGGGGATGTGTACTTGCAGTTCGGGTATTTCGTGCACGACACGAACCGGCCGAACCGGCCCCTCCGGATCACCAGGTCGGCCCCGCACTCCGGGCAGCTCTCGCCCGTGGGCTCGCCCTCGATCACCCGGATGCCGCCGTCGGCCGTGCGCTCGAACTCCTTCGTGTTGCGGCACTCGGGGTACCCGGAGCAGGCCAGGAAGAACCCGTTGCGGCCCCAGCGGATCACCATGGGCTTTCCGCACCGCTCGCAGGCGATGTCGGTGGGCTCCTCCCGGCGCTTGACGTCCTCCATCCGCTCCCGGGCCCGCTCGAGGCTGTGGGCGAAGGGGGCGTAGAAGTTCTTGAGGAGCTCCCGCCAGTCGCGCTTCCCCTCCTCGACGTGGTCGAGCTCGGCCTCCATCTGGGCCGTGAACCCCACGTCCATGACCTGGGGGAAGTTGGCCACCAGGAGGTCGTTCACGAGGATCCCCAGGTCGGTGGGCACGAACCGCCG
>NZ_BAAHFQ010000170.1:0-5870 GCF_054681715.1 Deferrisoma sp. | reverse complement strand
GGCGGGCAGGAGGATCCGGGGGCCCACCACCACGGCCCGGCCCGCCGTGGCCCGGACCACCTCGGCCATGTCCACCCGGAGCATGTAGTCGAACACGGGGATCCCGCCGAGGAGGATGAACCGCTTGGTGGGTTTCGGCGCCTTGGGCATGATTTTCCTCCGGAAACGCCTGAGTACTAGCTTTGCTAGGTTACCGGGACCCGCCGGGGAGGAAAAGGGCGGGAATTGACCGACGGGGAAACGCCGGATAGAGTGGACGCGCCGCCCCCCGAAACGAGGAACGTCATGGAGCATCAAAGCCCGTCCGGCAACGGTTTCCTCCGGTTTTTCGGTCTGGAGACCGGAGAGAAGGCCCGGGAGACGATCCTGTGGGCGCTGCCCTACCTCCTGCTCATGGCGGCGGCCCTGGTGGGGCTGTCGCTCCTGGTGCAGTGGCTGTGGCCCGTGGCCGGATGGGTGCACGCCGTGGCCATCGGGCTGGCGCTCGTGTACCTGTTCGCGTTTTTGGCCCGCATGCGCCAGATGGCCTTGGAGGCGCGAACTGAGCCGGTCGACGAGGACCGACCCGAACCATGAAAACGGCCGGACCCGTCGGGGCCCGGCCGTTTTGGTGTCGGATGGAGGCGCCACCCGGATTCGAACCGGGGATGGAGGTTTTGCAGACCTCTGCCTTACCGCTTGGCGATGGCGCCCTGCAAGGTCCGTAAACCTACCCGGCGGGCGGGCCCCGTGTCAACCCCGGGGAGGCCGAGGGAGCCTGTGATCCTTCGCTATGCCCACCTTGCCGTAACGCCCGACGTGAACGGTCCGGGGAACCGCCTGACCCTTTGGGTGCAGGGGTGCCGGCGGGGGTGCCCGGGCTGCTTCAACCCGGATCTCCAAGACCCGCTCGGGGGGCGCGCGGACACGGCCGGGGCGATCGCCGAACGGGCCCTGGCCATGGCGCCCTGGGAGGGGGTGAGCCTGTCCGGGGGGGAACCGTTCGACCAGGCGGGGCCCGTGGCCGCGTTCGTGCGGGTGCTGGGAGAGCGCCTCGGCCGGTCGTTCGACGTGATCGCCTTCACCGGATACCGCCTGGGGGACCTGCGGGCGGGAGCCCGGGACCAGGGGGAGCTCCTTTCGCTCGTGGACCTCCTGATCGACGGCCCCTACCGGGCGGAGTTGCCGCCGGCCCCGCCCCTCCGGGGCTCCGCGAACCAGCGCTGCCTTCCCCTGACCCCGCGGGGCGCCCGGCTGCTCCGACGTGCCACATCGTCCCGCCCCGAGGTCGCCGTGACCATCGGTCCATCGGGCGAGATCCTCCTGAGCGGATTCCCCTCCCCCCAACTCCTTCGTTCGCTGCGTTCCCGCCTGCGGGCGGGCTGACCGCGGCCGGGCGCTTTGCCCTCCTCCCGTCTCCCGGACCGCGGACCGGCGACCTGCCCCGTGTAACGCTCCTTTACACCGCCGGGATCTCCTTTACACTCTCCGATCTCGCTTGCGCGATGAAATCAAACGCGGTATCTCTGAAACCGCGGGCGGGGAGGCCGGAGCCGAACCGCCCGTTTTCACGAGATCAAACGGCACGGATCGTGCATCTTGCCCGGTCCGGAAACCCAGCCGCGCGCCGGGGCGCGGGGAAGGAGGTCGCGATGAGAGGAAAACGGTGGATCGCAGGGGCGATGGGTGTGGTGGCGGGGGTCGGACTTATGGCGGCGGGGGCGTGGGCCAAGCCGATCAAGCTCGGGGCCCCGCTCTCCACGGCCTATCTCTACGGGTGGGATGCCGAACGGGGGATCCGGCTGGCGGTGGAGGAGATCAACGCCGCCGGCGGGGTCAAGGTGGGGGGCGAGATGCGGCCCTTCGAGGTGGAGGTGGTGGACACCCGGGACCTGGAACCGGGCGTGCCGGTGGACGACGCC
The DNA here is from genome assembly GCF_054681715.1 of Deferrisoma sp. Lineage (NCBI taxonomy): Bacteria > Pseudomonadati > Thermodesulfobacteriota > Deferrisomatia > Deferrisomatales > Deferrisomataceae > Deferrisoma > Deferrisoma sp. Next base: position 3,969 of record NZ_BAAHFQ010000170.1, on the reverse strand, counting down.
ATCAAGGCCGTGGAGAAGCTCATCCTGCAGCACAAGGTGGATTTCCTCGTGGGCGGTCCGGTGCGTTCCGAGGCGGCGCTTGCGGTGCTCGACCTTCTGAGCCAGTACAAGAAGGTCTCCATCGTCTCCACCGGGGTGCTCTCGCCCGCCTACCACAAGACCATCGCCAAGAACTACGACAAGTACAAGTACGCGTTCCGGATCTCCAACGAGATCGTGAACATCATCGTCAACGAGATCATGGCGGTGTTCAAGAAGATGCGGGACGACTTCGGCCTGGACCGGGTGTACATCATGGTCCAGGACGTGGCCCACGCCCGGAAATCCGGGGAGGTCGTGGAGAAGTTTCTCAAGAAGGAGGGGTTCACGGTGCTGGGCCACGACGTGTACCCCACCGGGAACACCGATTTCGCCCCCGGGCTCCTGAAGGCCCGGAAGCAGAACACCCAGATCCTGTTCATCTTCATGGACATGCCCGAGACCGCCATTCTCCTCAAACAGTGGAAGAACTTCCGCATGAAGGCCCTTCCGTTCGGGTTCATGTCGGCGGCGGAGCAGCCGGGGTTCTGGGAGGCCTCGAACGGCGACTGCGAGTACACCGTGGTGGATGTGATCAACGGGGGGAACGCCCCGGCAGAGATCACCCCGTGGACCATGAAGTTCGTGAACGCCTACAAGAAGCGCTGGGGCCTGGAGCCCGAGGGCTACGGCACGAGCTCCAGCTATATGGCCGTGTACGCCCTCAAGGACGCGATCGAGCGGGCCGGAACGCTCGACCCCGATGCCGTGGTGAAGGCCCTGGAGACGATCGACCTCATGGGCGTGTACGGACGGATCCGGTTCGATCCCAAAAGCCACCAGGTCATCCCTTCCACCGATCCCAACGAAGGGGCGGTCACGGGGTTTTTCCAGTGGCAGGCCGGAAAGCGGGTGGTGTTCTGGCCCGAGGCCGGGGCCATGGGCGAGCTCAAGTTGCCGCCGTGGATGAAGGAATAGCCTGCCGGGCGCCGGGGGCGGAGCCGCCGCCCCCGGCGGGTCCGGCCGGTGGAAACCACGGCGGGCACAGGGAACACGCAAGGGGGGTGGGGGAGGAGCCGGGGGGACGGGGGGCTACGGTCCACGGTTCTCTGGGCCGTCCACGTAAGTTCGGTCCACGGTCCTCGGTCGGCGGTCGCCGGTCCCGTGGCCCGGGCCGCCTAGCCGCCAAGCCGCCTAGCCAAAAAGGGCGCCTTCCATGGACATCGTGGTCTACGGGTTCGTGCAGAGCGTGGTGCTTCTCCTGATGGCCTTCGGGTTCAGCCTGGTCTACGGGGTGAGCCGGTTGCCGAACTTCGCCCACGGAGCGCTCTACGTCATGACCGGGTTCGTGGCCTGGGCGTTCGCAAACCGCCTGGGGCTCCCCTACCCCCTGGCCGTGGCGGGGGCCCTCGGGGTGGCCGCCCTGGCGGGGACGCTCCTCTACCAATTGGTGCTCAAGCGGATCCGGGGTATGGAGATGTCGGAGGTGATCGCCTCGTACGCCATCGGGCTCGCGATCCTTGAGGGGCTCCGGTGGTGGGGGTTTCGGGGCGGCACCCACGCCCTGCCGGTCATCTCCGACGGGGTGGTGTTCCCCTTCGACGTGCCCCTGGACCACCAGCGGGTGCTCGTGGTGGCCGTGGGGGCGGGGCTGCTGGTGGGCCTTTGGGCCTACACCCGGTTCTCCCGCACGGGGCTCGCGTTCCGCGCCATCGCCCAGGACGAGCGGGCTGCCATGATGCTCGGCATCGACTCCGACCGCACCGGGACGCTCGCCGTGGCCCTGGGGTCGGCCCTGGCCGGGCTCGCGGCGGTGGTGATCTTCCCCCTGGGGAACATCGTGGTGGAGGAGGGCTACAAGGTGCTCGTGTACGCCCTGGCCGTGTGCGTGGTGGGCGGGCTCGGCAGTTGGATCGGCACGGTGCTGGCCTCGTTCCTCCTCGGGTTTTCCCAGTACGTGACCGTGGCCTACGGGAAGCCCCACTACCAGATGGTGGTGATGCTCCTGGCGATCGTGGTGACCCTGGTGGTCCGGCCCTCGGGTCTCTTCGGCCGGCAGAAATCCCTGGAGGAGCGGGTGTGAGCGCGCAACCCCAACGCCGGAAGGAACGGATCGACCGGGGCATCAAGGCCCGGGCCGAGACGATCTACGCCCTGGGTTCCTGGGAGGAGCTCGCCTACCTCCTGGGCCCCCGGCTCGTGTTCATCGTGGGATTCCTGGCGCTGCCCGTGCTGCTCGCGCCCTGGCCGTACTGGCACCGGGTGGCGCTCTCGGTGTGCGTGCTGGGGCTCCTGTCGGTGGCGTTCGATTTCCTGGCCAACCAGGTGGGGCTCGTGTGCCTGGGCGGGGCGTTCTTCTTCGGGGTGGGGGGCTACGCGGCCGCGCTCCTGAACACCGAGTGGGGCCTGCCGCCGGCCCTGGCGATCGGGTTGGCCACCGTCGTCGGGGCGGCGTTTTGCGCCGTGCTGATCTGGCCGTGCCTGCCGCTCCGGGGCATCTACTTCGCCATCGTGACCCTGATGTACCCGCTCCTCATGACCCGGATCATCGAGGCGGCCGACATCCTGGGCGGCACCGAGGGGTTCCGGGGGCTCACGGGGTTTTCGTCGGCCTGGACCGAGTCGTACGGCCTGATCCTGGGCCTCCTGGTCGGGGTGTTCGGGCTCCGCCGGTATCTCGCCGAGGACGCCGGGCTCGTGATCCGGGCGGTGAAGGAGAACGACCAGTCCGTGCGCGCCTCGGGCATCAGCGTCACCGCGGTGCGGTTCAAGGCGGTGTTCCTGGCGGCGCTCCTGGGGTGCTTCGCCGGGGCCTACTACGTCCACATGTACCGGAACGTGGGCATCTCGGCCTTTGCCCTCGACCTGTCCATCATGCCCATCGCGGCCACCGTGATCGGGGGCGGGGGCACCCTGGTGGGGCCGGTGCTGGGGAGCCTCCTGCTGGTGCCGCTGTCGGAGTTGCTGCGCGACTTCGGGTCCCTGCGGATCGTGGTGTATTCGCTCGTGCTCGCCGGGTTCGTGGTCTTCCGGAGCGAGGGGATCCTGGTGTTCGCCCGGCGAAAGTACGAGCAGTTCGAAAGGTGGGTGGAGGTATGAGCGCCGGGCCGATCCTGGAACTCCGGAACGTGTCCATGCACTTCGGCGGGGTCCGGGCCGTGGACGACGTGAGCTTCACGGTGGCCCCCGGCGAGGTGGTGGGCATCATCGGGCCCAACGGGTCGGGGAAAACCACGCTCATCAACTGCATCACGGGGTTCCTGAAGCCGACCCGCGGGAAGGTGTTCTTCCGGGGCCGCGACATCACGGGCCTCGCGCCCCACCGGGTGGCCCAGCTCGGCATCACCCGCACCTTCCAGATCATGCGGCCCTACCACTCCCTGCCGGCCTACAAGAACCTGGTCGTGCCCCTGTGCTCCCCCCGGGCCCGCCGGACCGGCGGCTGGCGAGGGGGCGGCCGCCACGGCGACCGCGACACCGTGGCCCTCGACATCCTGGAGGAGCTCGGGTTCGAGCGGGACTCCCGGGTGCCCTACCAGCCCGCCGGAACGCTTCCCACGGGGTACCTGAAGCGCCTGGAGCTCGGCCGGTGCCTCGCCCTGAACCCCGACGTGATCATCTGCGACGAGGTGTTCTCGGGGCTCTCCGCGAGCGAGATCGCGAGCCTCGTGCCCCTGATCCACAAGCTCAACGAGCAGGGGCTGACGATCCTCATGATCGAGCACCGGCTCAAGGAGCTCTTCCAGGTGGCCCGGCGGGTCGTGGCCCTCTCCTACGGCGAGAAGATCGCCGAGGGAACCCCCGAGGAGGTCACGGCCCACCCCAAGGTGCGGGAGGCCTACCTGGGATCGGAGGAGACGGGATGCTAGAGGTCCGGGAGCTCCTGGTGTTCTACGAGAACATGCTCGCCCTGAACAACCTGAGCCTCCGGTGCGACAGGGGCCGGATCGT